>JAQSWL010000078.1 GCA_029266655.1 Candidatus Midichloriaceae bacterium
AGCTAAGCCTTTATAATTTGACTACGCGTTGCTCGATCACTCATGTAGGTTTTACTACATTTCGTTCCTCACTCCTATATTCAAATTAAAATGCTTTAGCTATACATTTAAGATTTCTTAACATTTCCACGTAATAAATACCTCTCGTAAATTATAGACGACAGGAAATTTGAAAAAGTGAAAGGAGCAGCAATGGCGAGCACCGTAAGCCTATACTTTATAGGTGCGGATGCGGAGAAATTAGCTGCGACGCTCCAATTTTTCAAATTAACGGAGTAAACATCAGAATTTGAGCTCTTGCTCGAATATGGCGTGCGCCATTTAAATAATTAACAATCAAAAGGTAAAATATGTCACTAATTGAGATAACTCAAAAGGTAAATCAAATTGCATCTGTATGGGAGCAATTTAAAGTTGCTAATGAAAGAAGATTAGCAGAAATCGAGAAGAGGCAAACTGCTGATCCACTTACGTTAAATCAACTTGAAAAGATCAACTCAGTAATACAAAGTTACGAAGAAAAAATGCAAAGAGCAGAAGTGTCTTCTCAGCGTCCTGGTTCAGAATTTAAAGCCTCTGCTAGCTTAGGAGATAGGGAACACAAAAATGCTTTTAACACATATTTGCGTACGGGTGATGAGTTTAGTCTTAGAAATTTAAATAAGAAAGCATTATCTACTATTTCGGATTCAGATGGTGGATTTTTTATTACCAGAGGCGGAATAGATATGGTAGTTGAGGGAATTAATGAATATTCCCCAATGCGTGGCTTAGCATCTGTTACTACTATTTCTGGAGATGCGCTTGAAGTAATAGAAGATTTTGATGATGCCTACACCGGATGGACGCAAGAAACCGAAAGCAGAGGAGAAACCAAAACTCCTATACTTAACAAAAAAATAATTCAAGTGCACGAGATGTATGCTCAGCCAAAAGCGACTCAAAAACTTCTTGATGATTCAAGCATAGATGCAGAAGAGTGGTTAAGTGGTAAATTAATTGATGCTTTCATGCGAATGGAGAATAGCAGTTTTATTACAGGCGATGGAGCAGGGAAGCCAAAAGGAATTTTATCTTATGCAAATGGTACTACTGCAAATACTGTAGAGCAAATTATAAGCGGGGAAAAAGGTGTGATTACACCAGCTAGCTTAATTAAGTTATATTATAGCCTAAAAGAAAACTTTGCTGTTAAAGGTAAATTTTTAATGAGCCGTGCAGCTGTGCAGGCTTGTAGAATGTTGAAAGACCCTACATCTGGCCAATACCTATGGCAACAATCTCTGGAAAGCTCAAACCCTTCAAAGATATTTGGTTGCGAAGTTGTGCAATCTGCAGATATGCCGGCTCCTAGAGATGGCAGCTTATCAGTGGCTTTCGGTGACTTTGCGGCAGGGTATCAAATAGTTGATCGCCAAGGTATTAGCATTTTAAGAGATCCATTTACCGATAAACCTTTTGTTAAATTTTATGCGACAAAAAGAGTTGGGGGGTGGCGTGCTAAACGGTAATGCGATAAAAATCCTTAAACTTTCTGCTTAGTATATACTCCGTTAATTTGAAAAATTGGAGCGTCGCAGCTAATTTCTCCGCATCCGCACCTATAAAGTATAGGCTTACGGTGCTCGCAATTGCTGCTCCTTCCACTTTTTCAAATTTCCTGTCGTCTATACTTTTTGCCACCCCTTAATTTACGAGAAGTATATAGAGCTCTCTATCCGCTTCTCGTAATTTCAATTTATTTCTCAAGGAGAATTAAAATGTCACTAACATATACATTGAACCGGCTGAAGAAACCAGCCCGCTTGCCGCTTTCCATAGAGGAAGTGAAGAAATATTTGAAAATTGATTTTAGTGAAGATGATGAGCTACTGCTTACAATGATAGCGGCCGCAACTCAAAGGTTTGAAAGCTATACTTCACGCGCACTAATTGCGCAAACTTGTCAGGTTGTTTATAAGCAGCTTGCTCGTATTTCTGTGACATTGCCAATAAGGCCTGTAATTAAAATAACAGGGATCCAATTGGTGGAGCTAGATGGTAGCTTAAATGAATTTAGCCTTAAGGATGTTGAGTTAGATGCAGCTATGAGCGAATTGTATTTTCATACTTTTGCTTTTGCACATTTGGTGAAAATTCAATACATAGCAGGTTATGGGTATAGCCCAGAATATATACCTGCGGATATTAAAGCTGTGCTGCTAAATCACATAGGCTATATGTACGAAGCTAGATCAGTTACTGCCATTTATCCTCTTGCACTTTATGATGAATTTAAACTGATGAGGCTGTGAAATGAATTTATTTAATAAGCTAAACAAAATTGTAACTGTCCAATCTCCAAAATTTATACCCGATAACTTCGGTGGCCAAAAAGTTATTTGGCAGGATTTCTTAAAGACGTGGGCATCGGTAGAGCAAATAAACAACCTATCTCCGCAAATTAGAAGCCACAATTTTTCTAAAAATTTTTATAAATTCATAATGCGGGCGCAACATAAAATAACACATAAGATGAGAATTATGCTGGATGAAGAAGCCTTCAATGTTGAAGCGGTAAATCCTAATAAGTCAAGTAACTCTTATATAGATGTAATAACTTACAAGAAGGTAAAGCATGATGTCCGCACTTGAGCTAGAAGGCGTGATTTATAAATTACTCAAAGATAAAACAAAATTTGCGGTGTACAACCATGTGCCAGATGATGCAATGGCCCCGTTTATAAGGCTTGGAGAGATAAATTTTCGCCAATGGCTAATAGCGCCGGAAAGTGTAAACGCCAAGTTAACCATTGTGATTTTTTCTGAAGAGCAATCTAATCAAGAAGTTTTGAGAATAACTGAGGAAGTAGCCCAAGTGATAGGTGAAAACCTAAGTAGAGCAAATTTCCCCAACATAATCCACTCTGAGATTATAAATATGAATATCTCTCAACTAAAGAATATGACGTGGTGTGGAGAAATGGAGCTGGAGTTCAAAATTATATATACTCCGTTAGTTTGAAAAATTGGAGCACCGCAGCTCTCTCCGCATCCGTACCTATTAGTATAGGCTTACGGTGCTCAAATTGCTGCTCCTTTCACTTTTTCAAATTTCCTGTCGTCTATATCTTTTTGCCAACTCTTAATTTACGATAAATACAAATGAGGTAAAACATGCAAAAAATAAATTTTAAACAAAATAATACTGAAGATAGTAATATAAATATCAATATAAAATTAGATAGAATTATGGCTCATGTGGATGCCAAAGTATATGGCTTGAAAACCGCGGTACTTAAGTGGATTATTGGCACTTCTATGCTACAAATAATATTCAATTTTACCTTTAATATGTGGGGCGTGTAATTAAAAATATTAAAAAAATTTAGCAAAATCGTTGATGTTAATATTGTTTTGTGTCATATTAAATGAACAGTATTCATGTTTTACAATTTTGGGAGAATAAAATCATGTCTAATAAATTTCTAAAATTAATATGTATGAGCGCACTGGTAGTTGGTTATGCAGCAAGTGCTTTAGCTAACTATTATGAAGAGCCTAAGCAACACACTCATAAAGCTAAACATAAACATCATGTTGCAAATTCTGTTACAGAGCATCATGAACATCACAAACATCATCACCATCATCACCATCACATGCATAAAGACGTGGTAGTTTCTTCTAATGGAACCGTTGTACGCGATAGCTTTGGTGGATGTGTAAGAACCAAATTTAATGTTGCTACAGAGAAATGCGGTCATCATCATAAAGGCGATATAATGCATATGGATGAAAGAATCATTTATTTTGACTTTGATCAATCTGCACTTAAAGATACCGAGAAGTCTAAGTTAGATGTACTCGCTATGGCAATTAAAGAAAACAACATTCATGCAGTAAAAGTTGTTGGATATACTGATAAAATTGGTCACGAAGGATATAACCATAGGTTATCTCATCAACGTGCTGAAAAAGTAAGACAATACTTAGGTAGTAAAGTTAAACTTCAAAGTAATGTAGTTTCCTTACGTGGTTTGGGTGAAGCTAACCAAGTTAAGTCTTGTGAAGGTGTTCATGGACGTAATGAGCTTATAGATTGCTTAGCTCCTAACCGTAGGGTAGAAGTTGAAGTGGACTATACTGTGCACAAAAAATAAGCTGTAATAAATACCCGCAGATATACCTCTCGTAAATTACAAGGTATAGACGACAGGGAATTTGAAAAAATGGTAGGAGCAGCAATTGCGAGCACCGTAAGCCTATGCCAATAGGTGCGGACGCGCAGAAATTAGCTGCGACGCCCCAAATTTTCAAATTAACGGAGTATAAAGAGGAGGCGGCATATTTTATGTCGCCTTTTTTTATTGAAATGATATAATTCTTATAAGTAACTTTTTTAAAGGATATAGTGTGTCTATAGGTGTTTGGCAGCTAGTATTAGTTTTGGTGATTGTTTTTGTTGTGTTTGGTGCAGGTAAGCTCCCTAGAGTTATGGGGGAGATAGGTAGTGCCATCAAGGCTTTGCGAGATGGTTTAAAGCAAGACGAAAAATAATGCTCTAATAAAATGGCATTTAAAAAAAACGAAAGTACTGGAAAATGGGGTGGAATTGCCGCTCCCTTAGGTGCTTTAGGTAGTGGATTTTTTGTTTATGCAAGCTGTAAGGCTGCGCAATCTTTATACCCGTCATTTTTGCAAAAATTGCCTGAGGGTTTAACTAATGCAGTTTATCCCCTTGGAGGACTCGTGGTTTTTGCTTCAGCTCTTCCCAATATAAGTGGTGTGTTTAGCTGTACTTCTTTTTTTCTTGCTTCTTTAGCACTTACAAGTAAAACGGGACCCACTACCATAATTATTAGTTCCATATTAATAAACCTTACTTCTGCAGTTCTTCATGCGTTGGACGAGATTGAAGCAGAGAAGACAAAAAGATCTTGAAAATATTCAATCTACTTTTGTCCCAATATAGTAATTTAATTTGAATATTAAACTAAAAAGCAATAATGCAAATAGTGGGTTGCCACTATTTGTTTTATGTTAGCAGAATCTTTAAAGTAGATTCTGCGGGCCTGGTGCAGCGCTATGCGCTCGCCCCTGAGCTACCTAGGCCTTTCTTTTATGTTTTGCTTTTTATCGATTTACTGTGCACACTTTTCAAACTAATTTACTATATTCATCAATTTTTTACCAAGTGAATTTGCCAAAAGATGAGCTTTAATGCTCTATTTAATTTTGAGATTTGGTATTAGACCCCTTCGCAGTGATGGTATGGACACCAATGATAAGCAAGATAAACTTATCAACAGTTTTATGAAGCAAAAGCTTCAATGAACTAGTAAAATAATCTTTAAAA
>JAQSWL010000024.1 GCA_029266655.1 Candidatus Midichloriaceae bacterium
TACTCCATCTTTCTCTTTAATTGATACCTGTCTACCAATTATACTAAAGTATTCGCCTAAAGGCGAGGGTGTTTTCCCATCCCACATAACTACATAAAAGCATGCTCAGGTAAGCTGGACTTTGATTCATAGTTCTTTTTAACATATGATATTGCATATAAATCTTCAGTAATGTCTAAACTTGGATCTATATAACTTTTAAGAGGAGGTAAGGTTTGCGTGTTATCTAGCATGAGTATTTTCTCCTTCATTATTGTTATACTTCTCAGGATTTGCCTTTACAGCTTTCTCCATTATTTCTGTTAACGTAGATTGATCATATTTATGAGGGGGCACCTTCCATGTTGCGGCTTTATATGTAAGAACACTACATACTGCTACTGTACCTAGATAAAGCGGGTTCGATGTAGCTCGAAATAATACAAGGCCACAAACAGTTCCTAATACAGTCCCAGTGCATGCTAATGCTTTTTCTACATTGTAAAAGTATATAGCCTCACTAGGAGTACAATACTGTTTATATGGGCCCGATCGTTTAACAAAAAAAATTTCATCAACAATTGGCATAATCTTCATTACAGGGTGTTCAATTTCACGATAATAACACTTAAAATGATTACCCGATGCCTCCAATATTTGTCCCCAACTGAATTGTTTAAGATAGTCTAGTGTTTGCCAATCATGGCGATATTGCTCTACTCTCTCTTGATGCCACGGATCAAGAGATTTTATCTCATCTTTAGTTAGGCTCTTCATATCATTTACTTCAAAATTATCTTCAAATGATATATCTACAAAAACCACCAGTCAATTACAGAAATGTTAAGTTTTTCATGTTTTGTATAAAAATAGCACTCATTATCGCATAATGTCATTGAATATGCGTTTCATTTGCACGTATAGCTAACCCACCTAAATCAACCCTTAGATGCTCTTTTACGCGCGTTTGGATCTAGCAACTTTTTACGGAGGCGAATGTTCTTAGGCGTTACTTCCACTAGTTCATCTTCGTTTATGTAAGACAATGTTTCTTCAAGAGTAAACAATTTAGGTGGAGTTAGCTTAACGGCCTCATCACTTCCGGCCGCTCTAATATTAGTCAGCTGCTTACCTTTAATTGGGTTAACCTCCAGATCATTATCACGGTTATGCTCACCAATTATCATACCTTCGTAAAGCTTGGTTTTAGGACCAACAAACATGATGCCTCTGTCTTCCAAATTCCATAGTGCATATGCTACAGCTTCACCATTAGAATTAGAGATCAAAGAACCATTCCTACGTCCTACTAAATCACCCTTATATGCTTGATACGAGTGGAATATACGGTTAAGCGTACCAGTACCACGAGTATCGTTCTTAAACTCACTCTGATACCCAATAAGCCCCCTAGAAGGAACATGGAAGATAATACGCATTTTACCACCATTTGATGGACGCATATCCTTCATTTCACCTTTACGCATTGAAAGTTGCTCTACCACAGTGCCACTATAAGCTTCATCCACGTCGATAAATACTTCTTCAATTGGCTCTAACAACTGATTGTTTTCATCGCGCTTGAATAAAACCTTAGGACGGGATACAGAAAGCTCAAAGCCTTCTCTTCTCATATTCTCAATAAGTACGCCAAGCTGTAGCTCGCCACGCCCGCCTACTTCAAAGCTTTCGCCGCCGTCTGAAATATTTAAGCTGATTGCAACATTTGTTTCGGCCTCTTTTTGCAAACGATCCAAAATCATTCTAGAAGTAACTTTAGTTCCTTCAGTGCCTGCAAGCGGAGAATTATTAACGCTTATGGTAATAGCCATAGTTGGTGGATCAATAGGGGTAGATCTCAACGGCACTTCAACCAAAGGGTCACAAATGGTATCAGCAACGCTTGTTTGCTCCATACCAGCAATTGCAACAATATCACCCGCTTCTGCTACTTCAGTTGGAATGCGTTCAATTCCTTTAAAGCCAAAAAGCTTGGTTAGCTTACCAGTCTCTATCTGCTTACCTTCTAGGTTTATACTTTTCACAGTGCTACCAACTTTTGCAGTCCCTGCGTATACTTTCCCGATTAGGATTCTACCAACATATTGATCCGCAGCAAGAATACTGGTTAACATTGCAAATGGAGCTTCCTTATCTACATTTGGAGCAGGCACATGAGACTTCATCAAATCAAACAATGGCTTTAGATCTTCTCCAGTTTCATCATCACGCACACTTGCCCATCCACTACGTCCAGAAGCGTAAAGCACCGGGAAGTCTAATTGCTGATCATTAGCATCCAAAGAAATGAACAAATCGAAAACTTCATTTAATACTTCATCAATTCTTCTGTCTGGCCTGTCAACTTTATTGATCACAACAATTGGGCGTAAACCTAAGGCTAAAGCTTTAGAAAGCACAAATTTTGTTTGCGGCATTGGGCCTTCTGCTGCATCCACTAATATTATTACGCCATCTACCATGGAAAGCACACGCTCCACCTCTCCACCGAAATCGGCGTGGCCTGGAGTATCAATGATATTATATTTAATACCATCATAATTCATAGAGGTACATTTAGCTAAAATGGTAATACCACGCTCACGCTCTTGATCGTTACAGTCCATAACGCGCTCTGCAACATTTTGATTATCGCGGAATGTACCACTTTGTTTAAGCATGCTGTCTACCATTGTGGTTTTGCCATGGTCTACGTGCGCAATGATAGCTAAGTTTCTGATTTCAGTCATTAAAATGTCCTATGAATTTGAGTGAATGGAGATAAATTTTGCATAATTATACACTAAAATCCTTTTACGTACAAGCAGAACTGATTAAGTATATGCTTCTCATAAATTAAGAATTGGCAAAAAGTATAGACGACAGGAAATTTGAAAAAGTGGGAGGAGTAGCAATGGAGAGCACCGTAAGCCTATACTAATAGGTGCGGACGCGGAGAAATTAGCTACGACGCTCTAATTTTTCAAATTAACGGAGTATACCCTCTATAATCCTTTTTGCAATTTGTGCAGTTTTGGAATCTACATCACGATTTGGGTTTAGCTCTACTATTTCAAGACCTTTAAGCTTGTCATCAAATAAAAGCTCCATATACGCCAAAAACTCACCAGGATCAAAACCTCCAGGCTCTGGACTACCCACTCCTGGGGCGAACTTGGGGTCAAAGAAGTCTAAATCCAAAGTAATGCCAAAGCCCTTGGCAGCCTTATATGCAATCGCTTTTGCTTCTATAAGCACCGCTTCAAGCCCACGTGTATGCACTTCATCTGCGTAAAAAACTTTAACTTCCAGCTTTTCTAATAGTTCCCTCTCCTCTCGCTCATAACTTCTAGCCCCAACTACAACTACATAGGTCGGGTTTATACTCCCTTTTAGATCATCATCACCATGCCCCATTAATGCTGCAAGTGGCATACCATGATACGCTTTAGAAACACTATTCTCATAAGTGTGGGAATCCATATGCGCATCAATCCAAATTAAGCCAAATTCTCCATCTGCATTTAATGCATTTATTATCCCTCTCCACGAGCCCATAGCGATAGAATGATCTCCCCCTAATATTATTGGGAAGCATCCTTCTTTGATAGCATGGTGTGTAGCCTCCGACAATCTATGGCAAAATTCCACTATTGCAGGAAAACTTTCCTTGCCAACTTTAGGCACACCATATTCAGATTTAGCACATAAACCCATATATACTTTTTGCAAATTAGGCTCAAGCATTGCTTTTATAGCTAAAGGCCCCAGCGCAGCGCCTCTCAGTTGCGCCCCCAAACCAAATTCTGCACCAATTAATTTAAAATTTTTTATCATTCGCATTTTGTTTAATAATATTTTGCTGGAGCTAAAAGAAGTACTATGGTAGCATTCCTCAACTTTATATTTATGATTGTATATTATGAAAATAATCGCAAACGATATTCGCGTTGGAAACCTTCTTGAACATGAAGGAAAATTATGGGTAGTTCTAAAAACTATGCATACTCAGCCTGGAAAGGGTGGAGCATTCATGCAAGTTGAAATGAAAGACATACGCAGTGGCACAAAACAAAATATTCGTTTCCGCAGCAGCGAGAACGTAACCAGAGCTAATCTAGACCAAAAAACTTATCAATATTTGTATGAGAATAGCGGCAATCTAGAGCTTATGGATAAAATAAATTATGAGCAAATCTCTCTAGCTAAAGATCTTGCAGGCGAAAATTTTGCTTTCTTACAAGAAGGTATGGATATTACTGTAGAATTTTATGGCGAAGAGCCTATTTCTATAACCCTACCAGAATTAGTTACATTAGAGGTAGAGGAGTGCGAGCCAGTTGTAAAAGGGCAAACAGCTACCTCTTCATATAAGCCAGCTAAATTGGAGAATGGCGTTAGAATTAGCGTTCCTCAATTTATCAACCCTGGTGATAAAATCGTGGTAAGAGTAGAAACCAAAGAATATATGGAAAGGGCTAAATAATGCCAGTAGCTCCGGAAGTGATCTTAGCTTTAATAAACAAGTCTTTTCCTAAAGTTGAAGTAGAACTTAGAGACACGGTAGGCGATCAAGACCACTATGAAATTTCCATTAAATCTGACCTATTTAATGGACTTAGCAAAGTTATGCAGCATAAAATGGTAATGGTTGCGCTTGGTGATATGGTTGGCACTACCTTACATGCTATTTCTATCAAAACCTATCCAACTAAATAAAAGGAGAACCAATGTCTAATCCTATATTCAATAAAATTGCTGAAGATATAAGCAATAATGATGTTGCGCTTTACATGAAGGGAACAGCTGATATGCCGATGTGTGGGTTCTCAGGCGCAGTTGTAATGATCTTAAAAAGAATGGGAGTTTCTTTTAAAGATATAAATGTGCTCGAAAGCACTGAAATTAGAGAAGGCATTAAACAATTCACCAATTGGCCAACAATACCACAACTTTATATTAAAGGAGAGTTTGTGGGAGGATGCGATATAGTAAAAGAGATGTTTGAATCAGGAGAGCTTGCGAAGCTACTTGAATCCCATAACATAACTCATAATAAGCAGTAGTATTTTGGAATTATTAAATATTTATCTGCCAATTGCAGAAGTCACCGTTAATATAGCTGTGGTTATTGCCTTAGGAATCTTTACAGGGATTATATCAGGAATATTTGGCTTAGGTGGAGGTATCATAGTAGTTCCATTCATAACCATGCTTGGCATACCTGTTACTACAGCAGTTGCAACCTCTGTAGGGCAGATGACAGCTGGCTCATTAGCTTCACTTCTAACCTATTCAAAAATGGATAAGGTAGATTCTAAATTAGGCCTATTTTTAATATTGGGTGGTTTTTTAGGAGTTGCACTAGGAAACTCATTACTTACAGAGCTGCTTAGCCAACAAAATGCAGATATGACTCTCTCTTATATCTTTATGGCCTTAATTTTAACAGTCACATTAGCAAGCCTGTGCGATGCGATAAAAACAATAAGAAGAAAAGAAGTTTCCAAAAAGAAATTAGCTATATTAGATTCACTGCCATTTAAAACTAGGCTCAAATCTCTTGATGAAGAAGTAAGCCCGTTGCCATTTATACTTGTGGGAACTATAGGGGGCACAATGTCAATGCTGCTAGGAGTTGGAGGTGGGTTCATTATGATACCAATACTTTTGTACATATTGCATGTAAGAGAAGATTACATCTCTGGCTCTATACAATTACAAATGTTTGTAGCTAGCATAATATCAAGTCTTTTATACATGAAGCATGGGGTACAAGTGGATATTGTGCTGCTCGCAATACTCATTTTTGGCATTGTAATAGGAGCAAGGTTAGGAGCTAAGTTAGGAAGCAAGCTAAGCCGCAGAAAATATCGCGTATTACTTTCATGCATACTTACGCTCATGGCTATGTTAATGGCAAGAAATTTACTTTACCCCATAACAACCGAAGTATTAGAACAAGCCAAACCAAATGTTGACTTCCAGCTCAAACCAGCTTACGAATGGCTAAAAAGTTTAATTGAGCACAAACCTCAAGTTTATACTATGTTTACAATTTCATTTGCAATTATTGCTGGACTTGTAGCAGGGAAATTGAAGAATGGTGCGAAGCAACATTGAAAATGCTTTTTTCTTTGTGAAAAATTGGCCAATATAATAATTGAATAAAATATTTAAGAAATAACAAGCAGTTATAATTAACCTTAGAATGGAACTATTAACAGGTAATGAAGATTTTTTCTTTTTGGAATGATTTGAAACTTTGGCAAAAAGTCATAATTGGTATGCTTTTAGGCATAGCGGTTGGCCATCTATATGGAGACGAAGCCCAGGTTTTAGAACCGATTGGCACAGTTTTCATCAACTTGATTAAGATGGTGGTAATCCCGCTCATCTTCTTCTCTATACTAAATGGTGTAGCAAGCGTTGGCGATGCTAGCACATTTGGCAGAATAGGTTTAAAAGCTCTTTTGACATATTCCGCGACCACAGTTTTTGCTGTTATTATTGGTTTGTCTTTTGCCAATATTTTTGAACCTGGAGTGGGAATAAACATAGATTTATCTCATAACATTGAAGCCGATAATTCTAATAAGGCTCTTTTAGACATCTTAGTGGGATTGGTGCCGCAAAACCCATTTAAAGCTATGGTAGAAGCCAATACGATACAAGTTGTTATATTTGCCTTCTTTACTGGTTTTGCACTAATATTAATTGGAGACAAAGGAAGCCAGGTCAAAGATTTCGTTGCATCTGCAACTCAGCTAGTTTTTAAGATGATAGAGCTAGTAATAAAGCTAACCCCTTATGGGGTTTTTGCACTGATGGCGGTTGCAGTTGGCCACTATGGGATTGATGTTATACTCTCGCTTGGCAAGTTTATGTTTACCGTTATCGCGGCCCTTACCACCCAATACATATTTTTTGGCATTATCCTTCTATTATTCGCAGGGCTTAACCCGCTGCCATTTTATCGCAAGATGCTTGAAACTCAGGCAGTTGCCTTTGCTACAGTAAGCTCCAAAGCAACCCTACCTACTGCCATGCGTGAATTAATGCAAAAGGTTGGTGTTTCTAAACAATCTGCTGCTTTTGTTCTTCCGCTTGGGGCCTCGATGAATATGGATGGTGTAGCAATACACCTTGGTATTTGTAGCGTATTTTTTGCCCAGATAATTGGTGTTGATTTAACAATGACCCAATACCTAATTATTATCCTAACCTCTACAATTGGATCTATAGGCGCTGCTGGCTTCCCTGGAGGCTCTATGGTGATGATTGGAATGGTGTTAACCTCTGTAGGCTTACCGATTGAAGGTATAGCCCTTATACTCGGTGTAGATAGATTCTTGGAAATGCTTAGAACAGTTATAAATATAACCGGAGACTGCACGGTAACCGTTGTTGTAGATGCTTGGGAAAAAACTTTAAATCGCAACGTGTTTTATTCTAAGTCAGAGGAAGACGACAGCGACGTAGATTAAATAAAGCAAATGCGGTATAATGCCAATTATGGGTAATACCATTTCCATAAAATAAGTTAACGCATGCGCTTTAATCTTTGCTTTTATGGTTTGATGTGAAAACTTGAAATATATACAATATTACTGCCTTTTCTCACCTTCCCATAAAACCTAATATTTCTCCCCTACTATAGTAATTTGAGCTGAATTAGCGCAATAAATATGGTGTGGCAAATTAACTTAAACCGTTAAAAAGCAATAATGCAAACAGCGACCCCGCTATTTGTTATAGCTAAAGCAGTATAAAAAAGCATGTTATTTTGGATCAATTTAATACTTGTATACTTGAGGAAAAAACCACTAAAAGCCTTGCGACGCCTGACGTCGCTTGCGCGCCGCCACCCCATAAGTGTTGAAAGTGCTAAGAAATATAAAAGCCATAAAAAGAGAGTGTATTTTAATTTAATAAAAAGCAATAATGCAAACAACGGGTTGCTGTTGTTTGTTCATTTTTTGCAAGATCTTTATAGAAGATCTTGCAGGCCTGGCGCAGCGCTTCGCGCTTGCCCCGGTAGCGCCAGGCCTTTCTTTGTGCTTTGCTTTTTATTAGTTAAATTTATTAATTTACTAGATATGTATGGACTATCGATTGTTACGCTTACAGCACTTTCAACAGTTATGCCCCAGCGGCGTCGCAATTCTTTATAGAAGTTTCATGCCTTTTTATACTGCTTTAGCTATATGCTTGGATTTCCACGGCGGACAAGCCGCCTCGAAATGACGTTTCATGTGGTTTGCCATAATCTTTTTATAAAGTTTTGGCTATAGATTTACTTTTTTTCCAACCTCTTTATAAGCACCTGTTGCAGAATCGAAAGTACGTTGCTCCAAGTCCAATATATTACCAACCCAGAAGGGAAAGAGGCGAACATAAATAAGAATACTATTGGCAGCAACTTCATTACCTGAGCTTGCACTGGGTCAGAAGGTTCAGGATTTAGACGTTGCTGGAAGAACATGGTAAGTGCCATTAAAATTGGGAATATACCAATCATCAAAAAGCTAGGAGGATCCCATGGAATAAGACCAAATAAATTGGTTATGGTGTAAGGGTCTGGTACAGAAAGATCTTTTATCCATCCAAAAAATGGTGCTTGGCGCATTTCAATGGTTACATATAACACTTTATACAAAGCAAAGAAAATAGGGATCTGCAATAATATAGGTAAACACCCACCCATTGGATTTACTTTTTCTTTTTTATACATATCAAGCAAAGCTCTTTGAAAAGCAGTGGCGTCATTGCCGTATTTTTCTTTTAGAGCTGCCATTTTAGGCTGCAACTCTTTTAACCTGTTCATACCCTTAAATCCTTTGTGCGCAAGTGGGAATAGCAGCAGCTTTATCACAACAGTAAGAATAAGAATGGCTACACCGAAATTGCCAACTAAGGTATAAAAATAGTGCAGCAGCTCAAAGATTGGCTTAGTAACAAAATACAAAATGCCAAAATCTACAGCGCGGTCAAATAAAGGAATATTATATTTTGCTTCATATTTGTCTAAAACATCAAGCTCTTTAGCTCCAGCAAACAATAGCATATCAGGCCACTCCATTTTTTGCCCAGGGCTAATTTGTGCTACAGATTCATTATTAAAACTAGCTTGAAAGCGCTGAGTATGACCTTTATTAGAAGAACTCAATCTAGAAACCAATCCTGTATTTTTAGTTGGGATTATTGAAGTGAGCCAATATTTATCGGAAAAACCAATCCAGCTAAATTTGTTATAGTCTAGTTTGGCAGAAGAGCTAATGTCAGAATATGAAACCTCTTTTAATTTGCCATCAAACACGCCTATGCCCCCTTCATGAATTATCATGTTATCTTCTGCAGAGCCTATAGTTGCGCGATTAATTAAGCCATAATTGGCTAAATGAATTGCATCCGATGAATGATTTATAACTTTTTGTTTAAAGGTAAAAAGGTAGTCCTCATCCATTAAAATCTCTATTATGAATTCTATGCCTTGTGCATTGATATGGCTTAAAACTAAGCTTTCACCAGCTTTAAACTCTTTTTTATTTGCGTTCCATTTCGTTTTATTAGTTGGCATATCTATATTCTCGTCGCTTTTAGAAAGCCAACCAAACTCAGCAAAGTATGCTTCCGCCGCTTTAGATGGCGAAAGAAGAACTACATTTTTGCTATCATAGTCTGGTGTGATTCGATATTTACTAAGAACTAGGTCATCCAACCTTGCCCCAACCAAATTTATACTACCCTTAATGTTACCATTATTAAATTTTACTCTAGCATTTTCGGTATCCGAAAGTAACACTTCGCGGTCGAATATCTCGGCTTCCTTTAAGCTAGCGGTGATAGGTGGAGATTTTTCAATGCTTGCTTCAATTTTACGCTGCTCTTCTCTAGCGGCCTCAAGCATAGGGTCCACATAGAATGTCTGCCAGGCAAATATTACAACAGCTGCTAGTATACTTGCAATAATTAGCCTTACGTTTTGCGACATGCGATCAATCATAAAATCCTTTTTCTATTTGTTTTTCTTCTCAACAGGGTCATACCCACCTTCACAAAATGGGTTGCACCTTAAAATTCTCCACACCGAAATTGCCGAACCTATAAGCACTCCACGCTTAATTATTGCTTCCTTTGCATAATTAGAGCAAGTGGGATAAAATCTACATTGGCGCCCTAAAAAAGGAGAGCCTACCTTTTGGTATATATTAATTATCAACAATATAATGTCTTTAATAACCCACACCAAAACAACTCTTCTTTGTTATTTAGGATTGAGATTTTAAAACAAATAGTTATTAATTCAATAGGTATGTTTTTATAAATAGAATACATGACTATTATTTCTAACAGAATCAATGGCTTTTTTGACTTCAAATTCGCTTATATGCGCTTTAAAAGCAATCGTAGGGCCTACTTTTCACTATGGTTATTTGCCATAATTTTCTTTATATCTCAATTTGCTGAGCTTATCAGTAATGATAAGCCACTACTGCTTTATTATAAAGATGAGCTGTTGTTTCCAATTTTTGAGGAAATTAGAGAAATAGATATAGGTGGGGATTATTTAAACTCTGCTAATTTCAATGATCCTTATGTAAAAGAGTTGGTAGCTGCAAATGGCTTTGCAATTATGCCTATTATCCCATATCACTATAAAACTATTATGGATAACTTGCCATCCCCTGCTCCTTCACCCCCTAGTAAAGATAATTTACTCGGCACAGATGACAATGGGCGAGATATTTTTGCTCGGCTTATTTATGGCGTGAGGATTTCAATAACCTTTGCTTTAATACTGGCTGCGTTAAGCACGGCAATTGGGCTTATTTATGGGGCCTGCCAAGGTTATATAGGCGGGAAAACAGATATTGTTATGCAGAGATTTTCAGAGGTTTGGTCCTCTTTGCCAACACTTTACATCCTTATAATTCTCTCAAGCTTAATTGCTCCTAGCTTTATGTGGCTTTTGTTTATAATGCTGCTTTTTTCATGGCTGAATCTGGTTGGAGTTGTAAGAGCGGAGTTTTTAAAGGCCAGAAATATGGAATATGTTATGGCGGCAAAAGCCTTGGGTATTTCTCATATCAGAATTGTTTTTAGACATATTATGCCAAATGCCCTGGTTGCAAGCATCACTTATTTCCCTTTTTTAATTAATGCGGGCATAACATCTTTAACTGCTTTAGATTTCTTAGGATTAGGATTGCCGCCTGGATCCCCTTCTTTAGGAGAGATGTTATCTCAAGCAAAAAATAATTTACATGCGCACTGGATAAT
Organism: Candidatus Midichloriaceae bacterium; assembly: GCA_029266655.1. GTDB lineage: Bacteria > Pseudomonadota > Alphaproteobacteria > Rickettsiales > Midichloriaceae > JAJTHY01. The sequence goes on from JAQSWL010000024.1 coordinate 11,263, forward strand.
TTCTTCAGTTTTTATTACTCTTACTGGCGTTATGGTGCTAATGATTTTTATTGGCGAAGGCTTGAGAGATGCTTTAGACCCGAGGAGAGAAAAATTTAGATGATAATATTTGGATATGACAATATCCCAAAAGAATTTTTAGGCGCTGCAATTGCTATTGGTAATTTCGATGGCGTGCATGTTGGTCATCAAGAAATAATCAAAACTGCGCTTAGCATAGCGCGAAGAAAAGGCTGCAAAGCTGGAGTTCTCACCTTTGACCCACACCCAAATATTATGCTTGGCAAAGACCATTCGCATACCATGCTTATGCAGTTGGAAGAGAGGGCTAAAAAGATTATGGCTCTTGGTGTTGATTTTGTTGTTGTTGCAAAGTTTACCCCAGAATTTTCTTCCCTCAGTGCATCAGAATTCATACAAACTGTGTTACAAGATTCTTTGAAAGCAAACCATATTGTTACAGGCTATAATTTTAGGTTTGGTTCAAAAGGCTCTGGAGATGTGAGATACCTTGCAAAAATGTCGGGTTCATATGGTTTTTCATTTACTGGAGTAAACCATATAAAATACTTAAACTACGATGTATCATCAAGCTATATAAAGGCACTAATAATTGCCGGAAGAACCATGCTTGCTGCAAAGTTGCTTGGCGAGCCTTATAAAATTCCAGGCCCCATAGTAAAAGGCAAGCAAGTTGCAGGTTCTGTATTGGGCACCCCAACAGCTAATATAAATTTTTCGCAAGACACCACCATGCCATTATTTGGAGTTTATTTGGTAAAAACTGCTGGAAATTGGGGAGTAGCCAATATAGGTTGGTGTAGAGGCACGCAAATGGATGAGCCTAAAACTCCAATGCTAGAAGTGCACCTATTTGACCTTGAGTCAAATGACTTTGTGGCTTATGGCAAGCATTTGGAGGTGGAGCTATTTACATTAATGCGCCCCGAACGCAAGTTCAATGAGCTATCTGCTCTAAAATATGCAATTGAAGCAGATAAAGTAATGGCCCGATATTTACTGCGTAATAATATTAAAGGAAGTTTATAAATGGATATACAAAAATTGGCTTTTGGGTTAAGAACGGCAAGCATGATTTGTAGCGCGTTTTGTATAATGTGGTGCTTGGAGCCTAGGGATGAGCAGAACCTCAAACGTAATCACCAAAAGAAAGACGCATTAAGTAAAATTGCACAAGACGCATTAAATAAAACTGCAACTAATATTATTCTTGCTTTTTCGCTTTTATCTCCGTTTATTGCACCGATCACTTTAGCTTGCGCCCCCATTACTGTAGCAGGCGTCTCTCTTAGTGATAATCGTATAGCACTAGTTTCTACAGCTATTTATACCGCAATTTCCAAGAAGAAAGTAGATGCGATAGTAACCATCATTCCCGCTATTGCAGCTGTAATTATAGAAAACTACGCAGCCGGGGGTGGGATTAGCGATTTTGCGCAACGCCTAATCCGCTAATTTCTCTAGCTGCATCGTTTATAGTTTTTGCATGAGCTTTAGCTTGCTCTATCAGCTCTTTGCTATCATTACTAAAATTTAAACCGGGCTTAGCGTTTTCAGTAATGTGCTTTGCCACATCATCAAGGGCCCCCTTTAAAGTTTCAACTATCGCCTTGTCGCCTTTGGCAGTGGTATTTAGAGAACTGCTTTGATTATAGAGTAAATAAGTTGCAACACCACATACTGCAGCAATTCCTATTGGCGCGGAAGCTATAGCAACACCTGTTGAAGCCAAAGTTACGCTGGATAATATTGGAGTAAGAGCTACTATAAGAGTTGCCGCAGCAGCAAGCATTAATGCATAACTAGCCTTTATATCTTTGGTGAATTTTTCAGTTAGCATTTTTATTTGCCTATCAAATGTTTGCTTGACCCCAGTATTTATATTTTCAATTGCCTCCGCAAATTTATCTACAGTTTCAATTACTTTAAGAGCGTTTTCGTAAAACTGTATGTGCGCATCATATATTTTAACAGAACTGTCATATAGAGTAATTTGCTCAGCACATTGCTTTGAAGTTAACTGTGGGAACTTAAGTTGTTGCTTTGCTTGTAATACAAAATTTATTAACACTTTCTTTGCTTCAGGCTCCCTCTCTTGCATTTCATTTTGAGCTGCATCTATGTTTCTATGCATCCCTATGTCAATCTCAAGGAGCTGCTTGTAAATAGTGCTCTCTTCTCTTGACCGCTTAGCCTGTGCAAGCAGGGATGCAAAATTTGGTCTAAGCTTTTGCCCATCACTTGATGTGGGAGCTTGGAAACCTACCACCCTCTCAAATTCTTCAGTTAAGACTTCCCAAATTTGATTTTGCAAAGCTACTTTAAAATCACCCACATCTCTCTTACCATCTATAAGAATTTGGTTTGCCTCTTTAGTTAAAATAGCCTTTATCTTATCTTGCATTTCTTACCCCCCTTATTTGCCCGCAAAGTTTTATTCTAAAGGGTAAAAGTTAAAAAAGAGTTAAAGCACTATTACTCGCTTTTAAATATGCATTTACTTTTTGTTAACTTATTTTCATTACCATAAAAGCTATAATAAACAAAATACTAGGCAATTATGGCTAAAAGGAAAAGAAATAATCGCAGAAGACATAATTATAAACAAAAGGAAGATCATGAAGCGCTTGTAAAAGAAGAGGTTCAACCACCTCAAGTGGAAGGGCAACAAACGCATAGCATATCTTCTATGTCAGTAGAAATTGCTAAATCTGGCACTTTACTAACTATGCATGCTGTAAGTTATTGCGCAGAATCTCTCTTAAACGGCACCAATCAAATAGTAGATGAATTAAAATCAAATATAACACTACCTGGTATGCCAGCTTGGTTACTACCTAAAGCAATAACTATTCCCGCAATACCTAACTGGGTGCAACCAGCTATTCCGGTAGTGCTAGGGCATGCAGCCCCAGCACTGATAATTGCATCCGAAATTGCACAGACGGACCCTACTGGCCTGAGAGGTGTTTTTCAAGCTTATGCCAGCTTTAAACTATATTTAACTTGCACAAAAGCAGCGGCAGAGGTTATCGCAGATACAATTGAAACAGGGAATTTTAAAGAAGCCGCAATATCTAAGACCAAAGAAGTGGCGGCAAGCTATATACCTTCAGCCATTAGCAGTTATTTTAGCAATAAAAAAAGCACCGAGACTTTAAAGCGTTAACAGATAATAATCGATAAGGCTTTATCTACCAATACCAGAATCTCTATTTACCTGTGGAAGTTGTGCTTCACCTTCTATAACTGCATTTTCAATATTTTGCGGCATCTTTGCCTCTGTTAAGAGAATGCCTACACCTCCAGAATGCCAAGGAGAAATATATTGATATATTAGAGAAAGTACTTCGAGTGGCAGCAGTTCAAACCCACCTTGCTTTTCTTTTGCTACACTATAATGCTTAAGGAAATTATTACTCTCCTTATCCCATATTTGTTTAATATCTGTAACAAAGGCATCTCTAAAATTCCAATCCAATTCATAACCAGAATTCCAATACAATTCATACCAAATTGCACTCTGATATTTAAAAAATTTTTCTAGCGCTAGCAACGAAATTGCCTCTGGACCCTTTTTATAAGCGAGACATTTATCTTTTAATAATTCAATATACCGATTTCTTTTTAGCAAGATTTGCTCAAGTTCATCATCTTTAAGTGGCCCTATATCATAACTATAATTAACATCATCATTAATATAACAGTTGACATTACAAAATAGAATATTTGAACCATCACGTTTTATTGCTTCTTTAAGCGCCGGCCAAGCATTGTCAAGGAAATATTGATACTCTAAATTGAGAAGTATTAGTGTTGAATTAGTAGTTAGGGCCTCTGCTATAGCTTTCACTCCTTCGGTTATCCCTTCAGCTTCATCATTCAAATTACTAAGCGTTAGTTCTTCTAGAGTTAAATTAGTTTTTAGCATTTCTGCAATAGCTGAAAGCCCCACCCCACCTACATTCCAATCATCAATGGTAAGAGACTTTACTGTCGCATTATTTTTTAACTGTTGAGCTATGTAAATTGCACCTTTATTTTTCAAGCTTGTTTCTGAAAACTTAAGTACTTCTTTAGTTATTATGTAATCATCAGGAAGCTCAGGATAACCATCATACGCAGTTATTTCAAGAACTGGGTTCAAAGCTCGCTCAGCTTCATATCTTTTTGAAAATTCCCCATAGGTTTCTGAGAAATTTGGCTCTTTGTAATGCATAATTACCCCCGCAACGTATTTAATTAATAGTTTGCAAAATATAACACATATCAGCTATACAACAAATGAAATTCTGCAATTTTCCATATAAATTAGCTAATTCAGTGACTTCTTTAGATTAAAAAATTTAATTAACCATTTATTAATCAATCTCGGATAATCTTTATTTATCATAAGTAAGTGGGTTATTGATTATGAAAGAGTTTAAATCAGCACAAGAAAAACAAGCCATTCTTGAACAAATGGTAAAAGAAGGTACAAAAATAGTTGAAGGCACTGATACACCAAATTTAAAAGAAGCTCAAAAAAATCTCACCGATTATGCTCAGAGCTATGGTTATAAAAAGAATTATTTTTCAGCAGATGAAGGTTTGTTTCAATTTATAGAAAATCCACAAACTTTAGAGCTGATATTAAGTGATGATAGAAGAAGAGCAATAGCCGAGGCAAAAGCAAACACTCAAAAAGCAATGGATGAGCATGAAGAAGCAATCACTGGATTTAACGGTGTAATAAATGCAAGAAGCAAAGCAGCCCAGACACCAGAAAATATAGCAATAACCCAAGGCCTAAAAGCTCAAAGAGAATCTTTAGAAAAGGCGCTGCTTAAAGAAAAGAAATGGTTACAAAGCTTAACTGCTTTAGAAGCGCTATTGAATAATACGGACGTTGACTTGGCAAATTGGAAAAAAGTTGATGAAGATAAACAAAGCTTAAAAGAAAAGCTAGCTAAAGTGCTAGAAGCCCAAAACCAATTAGATACACATAGAGAAGAATTAGCAAAGTTAGAGGCACAACTAAAAGAAATAACATCTGAAATAAACGCTGAGAATGCTAAAATTAACTTAGAGAAAGAGAAACGTGAGGCAGTTACAAACAGTGTTAAAACAATCGCTCACATACTTAATGAATTAATACCATCAGTCAAAGATGCGATTATAAACCCATATGAATTTAGTATGGTGAGAATTTTAAAAAACAATATACCTAAAGATAAAGGAATTGAATCGATAGAGCCATTAGGGACAGCTAGGGGAATTATAAATGATCCAAACAGTAAGTTTGTCAGCATGGGTTTTAGCGCTGCTGGTAGCATTATGTCAAACACAGTTGGTATTATAACAGCCGCCGTTAAAATGCCATCTTTAATAAAAGGTGAGCTGGGTGATAATATAGAAGATCCCAACGCTTTATTACAATCAGACTTCATGGAGAAAATAATTACTGAGCCTGCTCTATATGAAATGCTGAGCAGAAATGCGGACAATTTTGGGGAAATTATTTGGAATTTCCAAAATGATTTAGTCGCACTAATTCAGCTAATTTCCGTTGCTCCTGAAGAGGAAAGCAACATAGCCCCAGAAACACTGTTAAAATTGACAGGCCACTTACTGAATTCGTCAAAACAACTGAAAGCTATTACACTCGTAGTATCCAAAAACATTCCACTTTTTCAAAAGATGTTTCAGGATGAAAAATCAGCTTTCTATAAATTAGCTATAAATTACGGAGTTAAGGATCCAACAGTAATAGCAACCTTGATCCCAGCACTATTAAAAATAGTTGAAATTATACCTTCCCAGTATTCACACGTAAAAGCTATATTTGAAAAAGTTAGCAAAGTATTAATGGGTGGCGAAGAAGTAACAATTCATAAAATTATTGAAATCGCTAACTTAGCAGCCCCAATCCTTAAAAGCGAACAATTTAAAGGCGCTTTACTTGGCATATTTGCAGAAGAAAACTCTAAAGCCCTTATAACAATAGTGAAATTTGGCGTATCATCTTTAGCCAAGAGCCCTTTTGCCGCCTTATTTCCAAAAGGTATGCTAGAGGGAATAAGCACTTTAATAACCGCTGAAAACATCTACTTGATTCAAAACATATTAAAAGGTGTACTTGATATGGCGCCTGAACTTATCGGTGTTGCAAGTAAACATTTAGAACTGCTAGAGAAGTTAAGACAAGTGGCAGCTATTCAAGCTAAACTAGCAAACCCCGATTTAAAAGCAGAAGATAAGCAAGCTTTAAAAGCAAAAGCGGCCTCCCTAAAACTCACTGCGGAAGAGCTTAAAGAACTTAGCACAATGGGCCTTGAGATGCTAAAAGTGTCCGGCCTTTCTAATTTAATAAGTGAAAATGCTGCTAATATTCAAGCGCTGATGGAAAATAAATTTATCCAATCTTTACTTGCATCTTCCTTGCCTAAAGAGCTTAAAAATTTAACATCGGTATTGCCGCAATTAACTAATGTAGCTACCTCAATTGCTGCTACTGCAACTACTAAGGAATTAGCTAACCAAGTATTAAAAGCTTTACCATCATCTGCATTTGAGCTCCTCGCTAATGAGAATGCAGAACTTACAGCAGGCAAAGTTATAAAAATTGCTCAAGAAGCCTCACCTTTACTTGAAACCCACGAATTTAGAACAATGTTATTTAAGGCATTTGAGCAAAGCAATGTTGAAGAGCTGAGAAAAGCAGCAGCACCTATCTTAAATTTGATATTTGGAGAAAGAGTGTCAGCAGGATTACTTGATGATAAAAACTTTGCCTTTATTAAAGAACTGTTAGAAAGCTCTATTGATATGCTACCTGAACTTTTAAATATCGCAGCGAAGCATAAAGATGTTTTAGAGAAGATAAGACAAATTGAAGAGCTTCAAGCTAAGCTAAATAACCCTAAACTATCAAATGAAGAAAGGAGTAAGATATTATCAACAAGTAAAAACCTAAAACTTGAATCTGAAGATTTAGGGGCTTTAAGTAAAATGGGGCTAGAGTTATTGCAATCTGTAGCAGAGTATAGAGCAGCTTTTTATAGGATAGGAACGCTCCGAATGCTCGAACTCAAACTTGAAAAAGGCGCCTTCACTCAAGGAGAGAGTGCTACATTTATTACTCAAGAAGCGTTAAAGATCGCATTTACGGAGAAAGAGTTAAGGTTATTGGAAAGCGATCACCCAGCACTGTATAAAATGGTCGGGACTTATAAAGAGCTATTTAACAAAATAGATGAATTAAATAAAAACAAGGAGCTTCTTGCAAACTCATCTTTTAATAAAGATATCATTGAAGAAAAAATCCAAGATTTAGAATATGATATAGCTACATCAAAAGGTATACTTCAAGATTTAAGAGCAATTAGCAAAGTAGATATAGAAAGAGCGCCTGTACCTGGATTTCCTGAAATTAATGCTCCTGCTATAGTTGTCCAATTTATGAGCCTTTCACAAAATGAATTTTTGAGAACCATGGTAGCAGAATACTTGCCTAAGGAGATAAAAGGTTTAGAGTCTATAATCCCGCATCTAAGTCTCATGGGTACAACACTTATTTCTGCAATATTAAACCCACAATTTATTTCTAGGCTTATAGATGTGGTGCCTGACAATATAACATCTATTGCAAATGGAACTGCTTACTATGAGCCGGTTAACAACATTTTAGAGGTATTTAGAGAATTTTTAAATAGTCCGGGATTCAAACTGGTATTTGAAAAAGATATTGTGGAGATGGTGGTCAAAAACCGTGATATCATAAAACCTGCTCTCGATGAGCTTTTAAAATCAAACCCAGCTATTAGAAAGTATAACATCAACTCCGAAAAAATTTTAAATTTTCTAGCTGATAAAGATGCATTGCATGAGCTAGGGGAAGCACTAAATGACATTGCTCAAAATAAATTTTTGACCCGCACAAGAGGTATATCAAAAATTGCTGGAATAATCATGGGTTCGCAAGATACCAGAAGCATATTATGGAACATCATAATTGACGGCATCGTAGCATTTGTAAGAGAGAATATTTTACCAAATAGATTGAAACGATGGATATCAGGAGTAGATATTGAAAGTATTTTAAATACAACTGCTACATCAGAAACCAAAGATTTAGCTGCAATATGTAAAAGCAGTTATGCTGGCCAAGAAACCAGACTCTCTCACTTCTTACTTAGAACACAAAATTTTTCGGGCCAAAACATAAGAGATTCTTTAGAAGGATTTACAATTGATACATTTAGCTTTAAGGAGGCAAATTTTAAAGGAGATAACGCAGCTGTTATCAACCTACGTAACGCTAAAATAGCGAATTCAAATATGAGCTTTAATTTGTCGGAAGGGCAAACAATTAATTTAACCGGTGCAACACTAGACATACGTACCTTAAAATCTATGATGCATATGTTTGAAGCAGGCAAGGTAACTTATACTGATATGAAATTATCTGCTACATCTCATAAAGAAGTTTTTGAATTTACCAATGGGATTGATGCAGACTTGAAGCAACATTTACAAAATACTGAAAATTGCCTTATTAAAGGAGGAACACATGCAGAAAAGGTTAAATCAGAGAAACGCGCTGAAGCAAGAAGCTTATGATATACGGTGAGAGGTTATTTCAGATGGCAGCTCTCCCTTATTATTTTTAATATCATTTCTTGCACCGTGATTAATTAACATATCACACATCTCTTTTACATTTATTTTATAAGCGAGATGCAACGGTGTGTTACCATTTATATTTTGCGCATTTACATCAAAGCTGTATTGCAACATAACTTTTACTAAACTAGGTAGTGTCGACATTTAAGAATTTTGTGATATAATATTCTGGAAGCAAGAAGGAGGCTAGAATGTTATATGATTTAAGGGACGATCAGTGGGAG
>JAQSWL010000079.1 GCA_029266655.1 Candidatus Midichloriaceae bacterium
TTAAATTTATTAATTTACTAAATATGGATGATTATGGGTTGTTATGCTTACAGCACTTTCAACAGTTATGCCCCAGCGGCGTCGCAATTCTTTATAGAAATTTCATGCCTTTTTATACTGCTTTAGCTATATTATTTTTTTGCCGCCGCTTCCACAGCTTTGCGGGCGGCATTATTTTTATTATGCTCGCTTAAATTTTTCGAGAAAGCATGGCCACCAGCAGCATTCGCAACAAAGTATAAATATTCATGATTCTCTGGATGAGCTGTGGCCATAAGAGATGAAGCCCCCGGGCATGCTATAGCAGTAGGTGGGAGGCCTTTTCTGATATAGGTGTTATAAGGGCTATCAACCTTTAAATCAGCTCTAGTAAGTGGCCTTTCAATAGTTCCTGTTCCAGCACTCATCCCATAAATTACTGTTGGATCAGCTTGCAACGGCATTCCTATTTTTAGCCTGTTTAAATATACCCCAGCAACTTTCGGACGCTCTTCGCTTAGCCTTGTTTCTTTTTCAACCATTGATGCTAAAACTACTACCTCTTCAAAAGTTTTTAATCCTGAGAGGTTGTTTTCCATAACTTCTTTTGCCGCTTTGTTAAATGCAGCTTTCATTTCATGAACAACGGAATTAGCTTTATCTCCGTAATAATAAGAATAAGTCTCTGGTAATAAATTGCATTCATGCACGCTTTCGGTTATCTCACCCGTTAAACCTGGCGCATTAGACACCAATTCTAATATTGTTTTTACAGTTAAGCCTTCTACTGCGGTTAGTTTGCGTAAAACGCGCTCCCCTTTTATTAATTTTTTTAAAGACTGATGGGGTGTAGCCCCAGCTTCAAATTGGTATTCTCCACTAATGATATGTTTTTTGAAAAGCTTAGCAAACTGGGTCGCCATAACAAAGGTTGTGCTATTATCAATAACATCTGCTTTCTTCATCGTAGAGGCTATAGCCTTTGCTGATGTTCCATACGGGAAATACAGTGTAACCTCAGATTTATTTTTGTATATGAACAAGCTATAATAAACATAACCCAATCCCAGTAGGATAAAGATTAAGATAGCATTGATAATAAAATTAAAAATCTTGCCTTTAAGCACTGCCAAACACCAATGTTACATTAGTGCCGCCAAAACCAAACGAATTAGACATAGCTATTTTTATAGCTTTTTCTTTAGCTTTCAAAGGCACTAGGTCTATACCTTCGCATCCTTCTGAAGGATTTTCAAGGTTTAAAGTAGGAGGTATTATTCCATCTTTTATGGTGAGTACAGAGAATATAGATTCCACAACTCCAGCAGCACCTAATAGATGGCCTATGGCGGATTTGGTAGATGATATAGAAGTTTTATGTATATCACTGCCAAATAAATTTTTGAGAGCTGAGATCTCTGCCATATCTCCAGGTGGGGTAGAGGTGCCATGCGCATTCACATAGTCCACTTTTTCTGCAGATATTTGCGCACGTTCAAGAGCTTTCTTCATAGCTCTATAACCGCCTTCGCCATCTTCAGCTGGTGCAGTTATATGATAAGCATCTCCAGAATATGCATAGCTTAATATCTCTGCATAGATTTTTGCTCCACGCTTTTTAGCATGTTCATATTCTTCTATCACCATAATGCCAGCGCCTTCTCCCATAACGAAACCATCTCGGTCTTTGTCCCACGGTCTTGAAGCGCGAGTAGGAGTGTCATTAAAAGCTGTAGAAAGAGCTCTGCAGGCATTGAATCCTGCTATCCCTAAGCGCGATACTGCTGCTTCTGATCCACCAGCAATCATTACCTTTGCCTCGCCACAGCCTATGAGTCTTGCGGCGTCTGCAATCGCATGCGCGCCTGTTGCACATGCTGTTACTACTGAATGATTCGGCCCTTTAAAATTATGCTTTATGGATACCATGCCCGATGAAAGATTGATAAGGCTGGCAGGAATGAAAAAAGGGCTAATTCTCCTTGGCCCACGTTCCTTTAGTATTATCGAATTTTCTTCTATAGTGCTTAATCCGCCTATCCCAGAGCCAATTATCACACCAGTATATTCAGACTTTTCTTGATTGTCTGCAACCCAACCAGAGTCCTCAATTGCCTGTTCAGCTGCAGCCATGGCTAAGTGGATAAATCTATCCATCTTTTTTTGATCTTTAACTGGCACATATTTATTTATATCTAAGCCATTTGCTTGATCTGCCCCTGGTACAATGCCAGCAATTTTTGTTGCCAAATCGCTGGTATCAAAAAGAAAGTCAGGAATCTTGGTGATACCTGACTTTGCCTTTAATAAATTATCCCAAGTACTTGCAATATCCCCTCCAAGAGAAGTTATGCAGCCTACACCAGTTACTACTACTCTTTTCATAGGCGAGCCCAATGGATTAATATAAGTTATGCAGCTTTTTTTAGTTGCTCTTCTATAAACATGATAGCGTCTTCAACTTTAACTATCTTCTCGGCGTTGTTATCCGGAATTTCAATGCTGAATTCTTCTTCAAAAGCCATAACAAGTTCAACTTGGTCAAGGCTGTCGGCCCCAAGATCATCTGTGAACCTTGCGTCCCTCTTCACCTTAGCTGGATCAACATCTAGATGTTCAGCAATTAGTTTAGTTACGCGGGTTTCGATATCACTCATAAGTTCTCCTAATATAGTTCTCGTTAAGTTTAATTATACCTTAAAGTTTAGTGCTTTAGGGCGACCTTTTCACTACTCAGAGCATCTATAAGCCCCTGAATTGATCCGTATTTTATCAAACTTTTATTTAAAAGCAACCAATTCTGCTCCTTTAATTGCATTACAGAGCGCATAATACTCTGTAAATATATTGTTAAATAGTGCGACTTTTCGGGAAAATTACTCTAAATTTACTACCTTGATTTAATTTAGAGCTCACCATAATTCTTCCCTCATGTGCCTGAACGCATTTTTGAGCATAAGCCAAACCTATGCCATAACCAACAGTTTTTGAATTTTTCAATATCTTGGCCCTTTTAAAAACTTTGAAAATATTATCAAGATCTTTAGCGCCAATGCCGACGCCACTGTCCGTAAAATGTATCTCGACCTCGCCTTTTTTATTGATGAAAGCTTCTATCAGCAGCCAGCCTTCCATCTTATTATATTTGGCTCCATTGGCTGCCACATTCTGTATTAATTGGCCAATTATGATTTCGTCGCCCAATAATTTTAAGCCTTCTGGGATATGTGACTTTATTGAAACTTTTTTATAATTTGCATGGTGCATTATCATACTTAAATTCCAATCTACTAGCTGTTTAAGCGCTATCGGCTTCTCTTCGATTTGTTTCTGCTCTGCTTGAAATCTAAACATTTTCATGAAAAAATTAAGCTGATTACTAAGGTGAATAGAGGCATTTTTGATGATAGATAGATAATAAATAGCTTCTTTATCATCTAATTTGCCTTCTATTTTTTTTACCAGCATTTTTGAGAACTCTAAAATGCTTGAGGTTGGATTTATCAGTTCATGGCTCAAGAAGGACATATTACTTTTAATAAACTCATTTGCTGTTGATAAATCATTGTTCATCTTAGATAGCTTCATTTGTTTGCTTTTTAGGCTAGAATGGATTTGAGAAATCATATTAAGCTGTTTAGCAAGGATACTTAATTCTTTTGCTCTAAATTCAGGCAAATGGATGCTTTTGCCTTTTGATATATTATCAGCAGCTTTGCCAAGGATAATGATTGGCTTAATTACCTGATAAAGGAGATAAATGATTATGCTTGAAAATATAGTCCAGAAGGCCAGATTAATTGCGAGCCGCGGTAGAATTTCATTCCATAACTCTTTGGCATAGTAAGTATTGTTAAAGCCAATTAAAAACCAAAATGGGAATTCGGACGAGTGCACATAGTGCGAGAAAACAACATTTCCTATCCTTACATATTTCTCTAGCTCTACAGTGGCGTAAGGGTTTTTGTTCTGTAATATTAACTCCTTATAATTCGATATTTTTTCCTGCAAGATTGTAGGATCTATGAAGGGGTCTGATACCAAAATGGGGGTAAAGGAATCATTAAGCAAAGCAAATACGATGCTTTCATCTACGAGCTGGATAAGGCTGCTTGTTAGTTTTTCAATGCTAATACTTGAGGATAAAAATCCATGGAATTTTTTAGTCTTCTCATCATAAATGCCTATGCCTGAAGGCAGTATATAATCACCTGTTATAAACCCAATTCCTGGGTTTGAAAATTGCAACTTCCATGGGTGCTCTTTAGAATGATTTATCCAGTCTCGCTTACTAAGCACTTCCATTGGTTTTCTAAGGCCAAATCGGCTGTCTGCAACTAAATATCCTTCTGGGGTTATGTAGTCTACCATATTCCAGGTAATTGCATCATCATTCTCATCGTACTGGTTTTTTTGGTCATACCTGCGGTATTTGATCATGGTGGCAATGTCTTCGATGTTCCCTTTGTCAGAATTTTTTATTTGAGAGCCAATAAATTGCAGGAAGTGTTCGATAAAAGTTACCTTTTCGTCAAACACGTGTTTTAGCTCTTGGCCTTGGATTATCATATCTTCGGTGTAGTTGTTTCTGAAGGATAAGTACGTTGCATAAGTGATCCATGCTACACCTATAACCAGCATCAAGCTTCCAATTGCTATGAAGAGCATATACTGGATTCGTAAAGAATATCGATCAAATCTTAAGTTAAGCATCCAAATTTGGGCTAAATAAAGTTTTATTACTACATTCAAAGTATTTCAAGATTGCTGCAAGTCAAGTTATGAGTGCAAGTATAATACCAAAAGGTCAGGGCTGCCAGACTACTTATGCATTTGATCAGAGGGCTTTAAAATTAGGATCCTTTAAATCGATATAGTAGTTTAAGTTGAATTAGAATAATTATTAACTCAAATTATTACGCTGCCTGCCACGGTTAATTAAATTAATTTAAAAAGCAAAACATAAAGAAAGGCCGCGGTAGCTCAAGGGGGCGAGCGCGAATGCGGCTTTATCCGGCCTGCAAGATCTTCTATAAAGATCTTGTGAAATGAAATGACGGAGCGTCAAGTATTAACAAACAGTGGGGTCGCTGTTTGCATTATTGCTTTTTATACTAAGTTGCGTTCAAGATAATACTGATTTCATCCACGAAAATAATGAAAGCGATCTTATCACATGATTGTTTTTATTTAAGAATACCAATGC
>JAQSWL010000025.1 GCA_029266655.1 Candidatus Midichloriaceae bacterium
AAAATGCTTTTGTACACCTCATTTCTACTCTTATCTCTTATTGCCTTAAGCCCTCTAAACCTTCCATCAAAACTCATTTTCTAATCCCGAACTGAGGTTATAAATGGTGTCACCAGATAGAGAATTTGTTTTGCAAAATAAAAGAAAATCGCCGTCTATCAATGCGCTTCGACAAGCTAGACTGTACTTTTATGAGCTGTATAGCAATGGCTTTGATAAAACTCGAGGTTTGTTAACAATGCCTATGTCAAAATTGCTTTGTGATATCCCGTATCAACTTCTCCTTACCTAATCAATTTTACTTAATTTAAAAGTCTCAAAATTTTTGTAATGGTCATATATTTTATCAATAAGCTTGTATTAGGATATTTTTACACCAATTTTGTCACGCGCTTTTCATTAATTTTTATTTATGCAAAAATGTATTGAATCTTTAAATTAAATTCTATATTTATTATAAGTTGAAATGCATCCAACTTTTATAGAAGAGGTATTATGTTCATTCGTATGTTGGGAGCCACAAGAAATTTCCAGACAACCCGGGCAGTACCTTCAGTTCTGGATAGGAGTTCTAAAGGCTATAGACAACAACTGAGTAATTATAGAACTTATTGTAGCTCTACCGAATCAGGAGAAGCCTTACCAGAAACTCAGATAGTTTCTGAGATGAAAAATTCAGAAACTAAGCTATCTGAAGAAGCGAATACCGTTAATGAAAATTTGGATAAATTAATCTCGGGTGTTCATAATGATATTAAGTTAATCCAAGGACGGGTTAAATTTTTGGAATTCTTTGAAAAAGAATATGAGCGAAGAGTAAGTAGCGAGGTTTATAGTGATTTTACTAAGTTGATTTTAACCATCAATAGCAGTAATAAATTATTGAGAAAATGGCAAGAGGAAGAAGAGGAGTTTAGAAATTGTTTTGTAGTGAAAAAAAATGTAGACTCCAAACAATCGGGTGAGTCAGAGAACACATCAAATCGTAACGAACAAAATCATACCATATTTAAAGACCTAACAACTTCTAAAATGAAGTTGATTCAAAATTTTCAAAACTTAATTGAAGAAATTGATAGTGTGTTGGATGAATTAATAGGTGCAGTTGATAGCAGAAGAATGTTTTTGAAAGATGAGTTGGAAAAGCAGAAGAGATTTAGAAAATGTTTTGAAGAATGGTATAATCATAAATGGTACAATTATAATTTTCACGTTGCGACTAGCAAGCCCGAGAGCCATCTTGGCTCTGATTATAAGAATAATTTACTAAAGAGTCTTGAACACTCTAATATAATGCCAAATACGGAATTAGAGACCATATTTCTAAAGAGTAGCACGATATCTTGCGAAGAAGGGGTGCATGGCCTAGCACTGATTGAGAAAGTTGTTGATATTGGTAGAAGGTTAAATGAGTTGAACCATGTAGAACTATCAAAAGAGGCAAAAAAAGAACAAGCTGAATTTAGAGAGTTTATCAAAAAAGAATATAAAAGATCGTTCTCTAAAGAATTTCAATCTAACCAGGCTCATTATGAAACCCAAGCTAACCCAAGTCCAAGCCCAAATGAACAAGAAAATCTTAAAGCATCTACTGAAGCACAGGAAGAAGCCGTGATATTGTTCACAAAAATTAATAATATCAACATAAAGTTGGATGAATTAAGCTCCATAATCAGTTGGGAAAACAAGCAAGTTAAAGAGGAAAGGGAAAAACAAGATGACTTTAGAAAATTGATTAAAAAAAATCATGAAGAACGATGGGATGTGCAATACAAAAATTTCTATTCACGCAACAGAGTATATTTGGCTACTTCAAAATTTATATTTTGGGCTCTTAGTGCTGTTACTTTGGCATATGTTTTATATGATATAAAAGATACAAAAGAAAAATCTAAAAAGGGGCAGGACATATGGAACGAGGAAAGTTATTCTGATGATACAAAAAGGTTAGAGACTTTAAAAAAAATAGATAATTGGTTTGACAAACAGGAAAAAGATGCACCTTCGAGTGTGATGGAGGGCGTTAAAGAACAAATTGCATATCAGAAGTCTGGAGAAAAAATTGATTTTAAAAATGTAGTTAGCGTTGTTATCATTGAGGGTGTGCCTGGTAGTGGTCGGACCGATATATGTAAAAAGTATGGAAGCTTTTATGCAAAAAAAATTAAATCGTTAGATCCCAATAATAGCTTATTGATTTATTCGTTTAATGGAAAAAATTCTATAAAAAAGGAATTTGAAGATTTTGCAAAAAAGATAGGGATAACTGTTCAGCATGAAGAAGTTAAAGCTGCCGTAGCTAAAAGATTGACTGAGCGTCATAATTGGTTACTTATTTTTAATGATTTAGAAAACTATGATATTATAGCTCCTTATATACCAGAAAAAACGCGAGGGAGAATTTTAATTACAACAAATGACGTGTCAAAATTTCAGAAGCTTTCAAAAAAGCATGATTGGATAATGAAATATGATGATTATAAACTTTCAAAAAAAGAAGCAATTACTTTATTAGGTAGCGTGTCTAATACCTTAGATTTAGATAATGGAAATAGTGATAAATTTAAGTATCTTCTTTCAGAAAGGTTAAACTATTACCCACTACTCCTAAAAAAAGCAGCGGTATACATCAAATATACCAAAACAACATTCCGGGACTACATAAACACTTTTGACAAAGAGATGGAAGAGATTAAAGATAAAGAAGATAAAAAAGATGTTAGGAATATTTTGAATTGCATTGAAGAGATAGCATTTAAAGAAATTTCAGGTAGTACAAATACAACTGATGAGCAGAAGCCTGAGCTTGCTCTATTGGGTAAGATATATACCGTTGTTGACATTGCAGGAAATAAATCAGTTTCGATGGAAGCGTTGATTAACATATTTCATGAAGAGAAGGAAATAGATATTGTTGAAAGCCTAGAGAAACTTAGGATGATGGGTTTAATTGAAGAAAAAGATTCTGGATATGTTAGCTATTATGGAATGACTTGTGGCAATAAAATCCCCTCAGATCCTAAAAGAATAAAAGATCAACTTTTTGTAGAAAGTTATCAGGCAATTGAAGGCTCAAAGCTTTTAGAAAATTTAAAAAGTGAAGAAAGTAAAAATCCTTTTCTTAATGGGATGTTGGCTGCAAGGATAAAAAGTTATGATTTTTACTTACAAAGTAAGAAATATGATGAAGTGGGTCCAATTATAAACAAAAATATTAGCTTTTTTGAAGAGATTTTAGGAGAATATGATTTATTAAATTCTTTACCAGATGAGAAATTACAGGAAAGATGTAAGTCTATTTGTATAAAGTTGCACCACACTGATAAACGTTTACCTACTTTATATGCTCAAACTGTATATTCTAAAGGTAGGAGATATTTTTATTCAAACTCTATTGGTGCTGCTGAGACTCCAAAAGTTAACTTTGAAGCTGAGCCATTAGCTTACTTCAAAATTGCTACATTTGTGAGAGAGATAATCGATGACAGTATAGAAAGTGGCAAAGGGGAATACGATGATTTTTATAATGATATACGAACTGGAATATCAGACACAGACATTTTTAAAAGAAGTGGTTTATATCAATGTTTATCGCGCACTAAAGAACTGAATAACCTTAAGAAAGCCGAAGACGGTTATCTAGGATTACTACTGGAAGAACCATGCTATGATCCTAAGATTGTCGTCGAGAATGAACGTGAAATCGCTCGTAATACCGCTTTATATAAAATTATCAATATACCTGTTGTTCAAGAAACAAACTACCACAAAAAGAAATGTAAAGAAGAGTTGTCCATAGTTTATAGTAGATTAGCTGAAACCTCATTATCCTCAGATAAAGGGCAATATAAGGAAAAAGCTCTGAAACTTAGATATGGCACTGAAAAGGAAGAGGATATACGGGAGATCTTAAAAATTATTGGTTCCAAAGATAAAAGAAGCAGAGAATCAGAATTTTATGAGTTAGTGAAAAGCATTTGATTTATTGATAAATATAAAACTGGTGTTTATGAATGAAAAAGTAAAGCTACTGAGCTTCAATATTGATACTAATATAAGCCGTGTGGAAGAAGGTTTCGCAAGGGATTCACACCCTGAGTGGCGGGTTGGTAAAAGGATGCCCTATATAATGGATACCTTGGGGAAAATAATAGACGAAGATTCTCCTACTATAATTCATATACAGGAGTGTAGGAAATTTAAAACCATACATGGAGATGAGGTAGACTCAGTGACCCCTTTATGCAACTTTTTACGCGAAAAGGAGTATGAGATCTTAGAAAAACCTTATAATGAAAGTGGCGATAAATCATTTGTATACATCACTGCATATAAGAAAAATATTTTGCAATTTTCAGAGGAGCGTATTTACTATTTAACTCAAACTCCTAACAGTGCTACGCCTAGAGATATTGAAGAGAAAGCGATTATAGACCACAATTATGGTCTTATGTGGGAGCGCTGCATCTTTGCAAATATTTTTAAAATTGGAGAAATGGAATTATGCTCAATAAATGTACACCTAGCTCCATATAAATTACATAGAATGCAATCGATGCACTTACTATCTAATTTTATAAATGGAGTTTTAGAGGTAAAACCTAAAGCTGCGATATTGGTTGCGGGTGACTTTAATTCTTTCCCAGACGATGGCGGGGAAGAGCAAGTTAATATACTACTTAATGCTACAGATAAAAACGGCCTCAAATTAGTGCATTCTGCTCCATTATTTTTCCCAGACAATTCTATAGCTAATTTTTCTTTTATTCCGTTTCCATATGATTTTGTGGGGTTAAACTTTAGGGAGCCAGAGTTGTTATCTCTCATTAATAACTACTCTTGTAAAAAGGAGAGTGTTGATACAACTGATTCCTACGAATTAAATCTTAAATCTTTAGAAAAATTCCTTTCAGAATTAGATAATCAAGTTTGCAAGGACCTGATACATGAGATATTTGAAAAACATATCTCTTTAGAGGGGCGAGGAAGTATAGATAGATTTTTTTATAGAGGTGTGGAAGACGTGCGCTGCGGAGTATGTATCGTCGGTCTTTACGATAGCCTGGCTATTAATAATTACAATGATCATGAGCAAATAAAAAAATACATTTTGGATAACCATTTGAACGGGCCTGCATTTGCCTCTGATCACCAGCCAATATTATTAGAAGCTAGTTTAAGAGTGTGATGAAAAGTGTATTGTTTGATGTATCGTATATTTGTTGACTTTCTGAGTGTGATGAAACTATCATTACATTTACAACTGCCGGATACGAGTTAAGATCTGTTGGGGGAATGGTGAAAACACAAAATAACAAAGATTGGAACTTGGAAATACAAGAATCCATAAAAGAGATCGCAGGATTTTTGGCAGACACAAAAAACGGAGCAACGCAACACATAGTGGATATGGATCTGGCTCAAGCGGTAGCAGAGTTTGGTAGCGGCTGGATTTACACTTCACTCAGCTTTCTGGGAAGATGTGATTTGGCAGAAGCAGTTGAAGCAGCAGAGATAGGAAAACGGTTACATTCTGAGTTAAAGAGCGGCCCTACAGAGGATGAAGATAAGCACAGAGATCTTGTTAAGTTTCTAGGTAAATTAAAGTCCAGGGGTAGTGACTTAACAAAATCTGATGCAGCTGTTGCGGAATCATTGCAATTAGAGGAATTTAGCAAACTCGGCTCCACGGAAGGCACTAGGCATCAAAATCCTGTGAAACACAAAGGTAATGATCTAGGATATTGCTATCAAGATTTGGACCTAATCAGCATAGGAGGCTCCATCTTCAAAGATAAAGAAAATATTGAGTTTATCGGGGCGATAGGAAGAGGTAATAGATTAGTTGCTGGAAATAATGCTGATGCAAAGGCGGTACTGACAAGCAAAAAAAGGGAGTTTGAGACTGGAAAGAAGTTAATAGGAATTTATAATACCGGAGGCAACCACTGGATAGCATTTATCATATTTAATGGTGCTGCAGGAAAAATAACTTGCGTATACAAAGACTCACTAGGGAAAAAGCGTGGTGATTTTGAAAGTGATATCAAGCAAGCCTTTGGAGAAGAAACATCTATAAGCTGCCTGGCAGAAGGTGCAGCAGAGCAATCTGAATACTTAGATAACGCTATAGCCGGCAATAAGGGATTAGTGAGTTGCGGCATTTTTGCACTTAAGAATTTGGTTACACTTACTGATTGTAGTAATTTTGCAGAAGTTAAATTTTACCATCCAGGCAGAAATTTTGAAGAATACGAAGCTAGCATGAAGAGCGCCAGAAGAGAGTATGGATTGCTCTATGCAAAAAAAGTTTATGATGCGTTGCCTGATAACGAAAATAGGTTAACGGATCTTTTGCAAGAATTAAAAGCTAACCCCAGAGAAATGGACCATAGGTTACGGGATGAACTTGCAGCAGCAATACATGTAGATGCGGATTTAATGAAAAGTATGCAGGTAGCTTCAAGTCCAACAGCACCAGAAAAGAAAGTAAAAAAAGAAAAAGAAAAAGAAAAAGAAAAAGAAAAAGAAAAAGAAAAGGTAAAGGTAAAGGTAAAGGTAAAGGTAAAGGTAAAGGATTCCTGGGTTAAAGGCTCACTTCATGACGATATATCCTTAGATTTAGAAGAGCCCCCCTTGGCGGCGCTAGGATGGTAGCTTTGTTAGAAGAGAAGATAAATAAAAATTGGGAAGCTTTTAATAAATATGAATCTGAACTGCGAAAAGCATTAAAGAAAGAGTTAAAAGCAGAAACTATAGAGAGCGAGAAGTTAAAAGCAGCATATACAAAACTCGCGGATTTTTATTGGGATAGAGCAAGAGACGGTGATGTGGTGAATGCGTATCTGATTCTTACAGAGATTAAAAAACAAGTAAAGGCTGATAGCATAATCCAGGACCTTGATAATAAGCTTCAATATGCACAAAGGCAGGTTGAGCTCTGGTTTGGTGATAAGGCTAAACAAGAAATTGAAAGAGTAGCAGTATTGTTCCCTGAAAAATATGAGTTTCTAAATATAGACCTGCAAAATCTCAGCAATTTTGTCAAGATGAATAATCTAGCAAATGATCACGAGTTAAGCACTGCTATAAGCATGGGTAGTTTATCTAAAGAAAAAGATGACTCAGTGAAATTATCTATACTTATAGAAGTACGAGAAGAGGTCAAATCAGGCTTGCAGGTGTGCCATGGAGTTTTGAATAAAGTTAGATGTAAAGAGCAAGAGTATCAGCTATTCGAACAACTAGCTCTCAGTTATTTAATTTTTGAAGATCACCATAATTATCCCAAGGTAATTGGAATTTATGAGTATATGAAAAAGCTCAACCCGAATATGCAAGAAGAGTTAGAAGAAAGGATTCAAAATATTGAGGCTAAGTTTGTAAGGCAAATTATAGGTAGTTTTCCTGATACCCTGTTAGGAGTAGATGAATACATCTTAAGGTTAGCATCGTATAGGAATAGGATAAAAGAAGAACTGAAGAAAGTGGGGCATACAGATATGGAACATCTTTATCTGAAAACCAATGAATTTTTCATAGGGGAAAATGGATTAGTAAAAGGTTTAATTAATGATTGTATGGAAGAACTTGGGGGGTTGCCGAAGACAAATGATAAAGCAGTGAAATATTCTATATTTGGGATGGGTTCGATGGCGCTTGGCACTATGACACCATGGTCTGACCTGGAATTTGGGATATTGATCCAAGATGGTTTGGAGAAAAAAGATTCTGAGAGAATAAAAAAATTTTTTAGGAACCTAACATTTTTGCTTCATATAAAAGTAATTAGATTTGGGGAATCTCCGCTTAGGATGTTGGGGATAAAAGAGCTCAATGATTTTACTAAAAGAGATATCACCAATGCAGAAACCAACTGGTTCTTTGATGATCTAACAAAAAGTGGATTTAGTTTTGATGGCCCACATTCACATGCATGCAAAACGCCACTGGGAAGAAAAAGATTTGAAGGGCATGAGGATTTTGAGTTGATAGGAACGGTGGAAGATTTATGTGAATTTCAAGATGAGAAGTGGTGGAAGTCGGACCCGCATTTAGTGCAGGCTTTAAATCATATTATTTTGATAGTGGGAGATAATGAGCTGTTAGTTAGCTATATTAAAAAGCTGGGTTGCTATAAAGAAATAAGCAAAGAGAGAGCTTTTAAAATTCTTAAAGAGGATGCAGAGAAACTTAATCCTGTAAGTGAGCTAGTGAAAGCAGATCGAGAAGGAACAATATTAAATGTAAAAAAAGAGATATATAGATTTACAGATAGAATTCTTTTGGCAATTGGAGATTGCTTAGGGATTGGAAACATGACTAATTGGCAATTATTAAGGCAACTGGCAACCGAGGGAAAATTAACCGCGGGGGGAGCTAAAGATTTAAAGCTGGCTCTAGGTATAGCCACAGAATTAAGACTGAGAACATATGCAAATAATAGTGGACAGAGAGAAGATATGTCTGCGCTTTGCAGATATGAAACATCGATAAAAGAATTGCAAGATAATGAATTGGTGGAAAGTGTCTTTTATTTACAAAATCTGGAGCCGCTATATAAATATTACTATGTAGTCATGAGTTTAAGTAGTGCATTAGAAAAGGTGAAGGAAAATATAGAGCTAAAAGAAATAGTGGGCATATCTGCCCACTTCTATTCGGATACTCCTACAGCTAAGGGGTATGTTTATAAAAGATTTTTGCAATATTATAAGGCAATAGAAGAATTTGAGAGGGTTGAAGAAAGAGGCCTTGTCGATAATAATACGCTATCAAATCTATATCAAATTGTAGGAAGATATCAAGATGCATTAGAGGGTTTTTCTAAAGTCTTGAAAGAGACAGATAAAAAGGACTATGCCGTAATAGCAGGTACCTTGAATAATATAGGAAATACCTATGAAAGCTTAGGGAAATATCAAGAGGCGTTGCGTTATCACCAAGAAAGCTTGGATATGAATAGAAGAATCTACAAAGGTGATCATGCATCTATTGCAGCTTGCTTGAATAATATAGGAAATGTTTGTCAAATTTTAGGTCATTATGAGCAAGCGTTACAGTATTATCGAGAAAGCTTAAAGATGAGAAAAATAATCTACAAAGGTGATCATGCTGATATTGCAGCTTGCTTGAATAATATAGGAAATGTTTGTCAAATTTTAGGTCATTATGAGCAAGCATTACAGCATCACCAACGAGAAAGCTTAGAGATGAGAAAAAAAATCTACAAAGGCGATCATCCTGATATCACAGGTTCTTTAAATAATTTAGGAAATATTTATCAAAGATTAGAGAAGTATCAAAAAGCGTTACAGTACCAAAAAGAAAGTTTAGAAATGAAAGAAAGGATTTACAAAGGTGATCATGCATCTATTGCAGCTTGCTTGAATAATATAGGAAATACCTATGAAAGCTTAGGGAAATATCAAGAGGCATTGCGTTATCACCAAGAAAGTTTGGATATGAGTAGAAGAATCTACAAAGGTGATCATGCATCTATTGCAGCTTGCTTGAATAATATAGGAAATACCTATGAAAGCTTAGGGAAATATCAAGAGGCGTTGCGTTATCACCAAGAAAGCTTGGATATGAGGAGAAGAATTTACAAAGGTGATCATGCTGATATTGCGATGTCGTTATATAGTTTAGCATTCCTTAATTATAATCTCAGCGCCTATCCAGAAGCTTTACTTTATGCAGAAAAAGCTGCTATAATGTTTCGAAAATGTTTGCCATCAGACCATCCAAATACCATAATATCAACTTCTTTATTTATAGAATGTGAGTTGAGAACAACCAAATTAGCAATGCTTTTATTGAATGCTGGTCAGGTTGATAAGGCGATAGAATGCCAAGTAATACTTATTCAAACACCCGAAAACCTCCACAACTTAGCCTATATGTACCATGTGAAAGCGTTAACAGAACAAGGTGAAAGAATAATCACAGAATATCTAGATAAAGCAAATACAACTTTTGAGGAGGCTATCAGCTACCAAAATGCCCCTGCCTCAGTCTATGTTGAATATGCGATGTTGTTATTAAAACACCATAAGCAAGAGAATTCGGAGGAATGTAAAAAAATAATTCAGCTATTGAAGCAAACCATAGATAAGCAAGATGAGAGTATTCTCAGCTATGGCCAGGGTGAAAAAATAACTACCATATGGGCACTTAGAAAATTTCTAGATCAAAATATAGGAGTAACTATCAAGCCCTTTGTTCTGGCCAATTATCTTTTATGCAAAGTTTACCATATGTATGGAAAAGTTGAAAAAGCTCAAGAGAGATTAGATGCTTTAACTGCAATAAGCTTGTCACTAGAAGGCACGGATGATTATGCAATTGCAAAATATTTGCTAGAGGATGCAGAAAAGACAAAAGAAGCCAATCCTGACCTAAATAGGCTCATTAATGCAATGCCCACCACACACCTTGATGCAGGCTTAGCAACCACCAGCATTAGTAATGTGATGCAATTTGATACCGCGATTTCAATGTCATCTATAAATCTAAGCGCTACAAATCAAACGTGGGAACAAAGCTCATTCTTAGGGAGGTGATAGATGTTAGAAATACAAAAAGAGATAAAAAACATGTTACAGGAATGGGATAGAGGGTTTGAATAAAAGTAGATGTAAAGATTAAAAGAATTAAGTTATCTGAATTCTGAACATCATTATAATTGGTATTAAAAATTTTAAAGCTTTGCCTGTAATTAAAGATAAATCAGTAACATAAGCTCGCAAAAATAATTCGCTCTATGACTTCCATGCACATTATGGGCAGGTGTATAATCCCGAGGAAGGGGTTGTTACAAATTATTCAGTGTGAAAAATTGAACCCTAAATGATAAATTAAGGGAGATTTCTTATGCCTATTAATACTAAAAATTACAACCTTGGATTTAAATCTAATTTGTGTATAACCCCACTTACATATTGTTTCTATGCAGTAGCTGCAGCTAGTATCATATTGCTCTTCCCAGAGCTTAGCGAAGCTGCAACAAATGCATCACATAGTAAAGTTGCTGGCGAAGCCGAGATGACAGCTGGTTTTAATATTATCAAAGGCTTGGTAAGCGGGATAGTGGGCAAGATAATAGCCATAGTATCATTTTTATTTGGACTAGCTGCCTCAATATTCAAGTTCAATATGGGTGCAATAGCTGGTTCTTTTGGTGTGTCACTCGCTGCAGCACTTGGTCCTACAGCTATAGAAAGCGTCGTAGGCGCAACCTTCTAAATTTGTACAATTTTATAACTATTTTGAGGTGTGGCTGTGGTGGGTCTTGAATCATTCTATATACCCAGGACTTTGGATGAACCTACCAGAATATTATTTTGGTCGATAGATGAGGCGCTAATAATGATAGCGCCCACTGGGCTTGGGATAATTTTAGGGCATACATTAATAGGTATGGCAATAGGTATGGGCTGTTTCTTGGGTTGGCGAAAGTTAAAAGGTGCCAAACAAGCAAATTATATCTTGTATATGGCGTATTGGTGGCTGCCAGAGTGCCTCTTTAAATTCAAAAAGACCCCAGCATCATATTACAGAGTTTATGTGGGGTGATGATGAATATTGCGCAACAAGTCAAAGCTAACCAAAGGTTGAGATTAGAAAAATTAATCTTAGGCGTTTTAAGTGGTGTATTACTTCTCAGCAATTTGGGGCTTACATGGCATATAGTGTTTAAAGAAACGACCACAATCATAGTTCCTACACAAATCAATAGAAGTTTTAGTGTAGGTAATAGTGGGGTGTCAGAGGAATATTTAGAGATGGTTGCTAGAGACTTGGTAACTCAACTACTTAATCTCACATCAGAGAATTATGAATATGTTGAAAATGCAATGCTCAAAATAGCTCATCCATCATCCTACTGGAAGTTACGTTCGGAACTTGAAGAGCTTGCAAGTGATATAAAGCTTCGGAAAGTAAGTGTTGCTTTCGCTATTACAGAAATGCGAATTGATAAAGAGGCCTTGCAGGTAGATGTTACCGGTAATTTAGAAACAAGGTTAGGCACTAAAACTATTAAACGAGAAATCAAAAAATATAGAGTCATATTTGATTATGGCGCATACCAGCTTGCTCTGAAAGAATTTTATGAGGTTAAAGATGATGACAAACTGGAGTAAAGTAGCATTGCTATTAATAGCTCTTATGCCCCCTTCTGTCTATGCAGTTCAAGTTAAGGAGATAGCAGCAGATGGTGAGATAGAAGCATTTATCTCAATGGATGAGCTTACAAGAATCAAGGTTTTTGAAGATAGGATTAGGTCTGTTAAGTCCAACCAAGGTGATGTAGAGCTGTTTGACGACAAAGAATTAGGAGAGGTTTATATAAGGCCTTCTCATAGAAGTAATACCCCAATAAATATATTTGTAACTACCGAGAAGAATTACACATATAAGCTGCTTTTAATACCAAAGAAAATACCCTCCGAGCAGCTATTCCTCAAGAATATTGAGGAAGATAAAAAAGTGGTTGAGAAAGCTGAGTTCTACAAGCAAGCAGCCATAGGGCTAATAAAAAGCATGAGAGCTAAGAAAGGCCATTTTATGCGAGATACGGAGGAGATAACAGAGTTTGAGGGCAATAAGTTTACTATAAAAGCCATGTACAAATCACATAGCTTGCTTGGCAAAGTTTTAGAATTTGATAATACGGATAGCCAGCATGTTCGCTTGAACCCACAGATGTTTATAACAGATAGAGACCAACAAGTCATTGCAGTGAGTATCGATAGTTTGGATGTAAGCCCGGATACTAAAACATATATTTATATAGTTGAAAGAGGGCAACATGAGAGATCTTAAACGGTTAATGCCTACTCAAATAAAGCAAAAACAGTATGCAATAGCAGGGCTTATTATCAGCGCTTTGGTTATAGTTATAACCATGGTTTTAATGATAGATGAGAAACGAGCAAGAAAAGAAGTAAAGGGCAATAAAACCGAGAAACGAATAGAGATATCCAAAGTAGCGTCAGGTGCCAAAGCAGAAGATAGATGGCTGCTTCAGGCTGAAAATGAGCTAAAGGGCTTAAGCCAGAAAGTGGATACGCATGCTACGGAAAAATCATTGCTTGAAGCTAAAGTCTTGGAGCTTGAGGATGCTTTAAAAAGGCAAGAAGAAAAGGATGAGCTTAGTACCATAGATTCGCTAGCAGCTGAGATTGGTAGGCTTAGAGAAGAGATGGAGTTATTGAGGGCAAGCCGCGCATCTGTCCATAATAATTACGATGCAACACTAGCTGAAATATCCAGCCAGCAGAACGAAATACTAGCTCTCAGGAAGATACGAAATTATGACCTTGGGCTAGTAGGTGAGAATCATGATAGAGTGATGCAAACTCATAATTTAAACCATTATATACCAGCTGGTAGTTATGCCCCAGCTGTTGTTATCTCTGGAGTAGATGCATCCGTTGGAGTTAACTCCCAGGGTGAGCCGAGACCAATTTTGCTTAGGGTTACGGGAGCTGCCAGAAGTGCGCTCGCGGATGGGCAGCTACAGATGGCGAATATTGTTGGATGTACCGTCACTGGTGCTGCATCTGGAGACTTGAGCAGTGAGAGGGTGTTTATCAGGTTGCTTAAGATGACATGTAGCCGTAAGGAGAACAAGGTCTTTGAGACACAAGTACATGGTTATGTAGCTGGAATTGGCAAAGCCGGCATTAGAGGAGAAGTGGTAAGTAGAGAAGGGGATTTTGTCTTTAAAAGTTTTTTAGCTGGCATCGCAAGCACTGCTGGAAGCGGCTTATCTCAAAAATTCACAACCCCCATGGCTCTTTCTAGTGGACTGGCGACCCAAAGGCCGGAAACTTCAGACATAATTAGCTCGAGCATTGGTGGGGGGATTTCAAATTCAAGCAATAGGCTTTCAGACTACTTAATTCAAAGGGCTGAGCAGTACCAACCAGTGATATCAGTACCAGCGGGAATAGATGTGGAATTGGTATTTAATGATGGATTTTATTTAGATGGCAAAGGAGGAATAAATGACCAAACAACTACGAATTAAAGTAGCTATCGTATTCATATCAATGGGTCTTACTTCGTGTTCGCATGTAAGTAGTGAGTGGGATTGTCCGAGACAGGAAGGAATCGGGTGCATTGATATTAAAAAAGCGGACTCTATAGCGATCTCGAATATTAGGGAGGTATGGTTTGCTCCCCATGTAGATAAGGCAGGTAATATGCACGAGGCGAGCACTGTGCGGTATAAGGAGTAAGAGATGAAAAGTATCAAAGATCTAAAAGAGCGCTTTTTCAAATCTGATTACACTAGCTATGAAACGCAATTTCCAAGACTTACAAACCTACTGCCATATCAAGTTTTTGATGAATTAGATAGGCTATATGTCAATGACAATAGTTATGGATTTATGCTGGAGGTAACACCCTTGTGTGGCGCCGATGAGCAACTAGTAAGTATACTAAGTAGCATGATCACTGATGGGGTTCCAAAGGGTTGTGCAATACAAGTAATTAATTGGGCTAGTCCTAGAATAGAAGGTATATTAGAGAGTTGGAAATCTGCTAGGAAGAATGCTGCCCCAGTATATCAAAAACTCGCACTTAAAAGAGTAGAATATTATGCTGATAAAAACTGGGATTCATTATTTGAAAACCCATTTCTAATACGTAATTTTAGAGTTTTTATCGCAGCCTCAATACCATTTACTGCTGGTGATAAGGGCAAAGCTTTGCTAATTGCCTTAAAGGATCAACTTAAAGCAACACTCCAAAACTCAGGAATGAAGAGTTATGAGGTGTTGCCTGATGAGTTCCTGGGGCTACTAGATGAGTGGATTAATCCTAGTGTTCAAGCCGAGGATATTCATGTGAATAAATGGGATAAGCTAAACCCAATCAAAGAGTCTTTGTCAAATCAGGAACAGATGGTTATGGTTAATGGCGATGGCCTAGTGCTAGAGGACGTATCTAATAATAACTTAGAGATCAGAAGCTTTAGTGTTAAGAATTTTCCTGAGGTATGGGCTCAGTGGAACAATAGAGATTTAATAGGAGATTTCTATTCAGACTACTTGAGAATCCCATGTCCATTTCTAACGGTGTTTTCATTTATTTATGGCAATGATGAGGGGGAGAGTGATAAAGCCTCAATAAAATCAATAAGAGCAACTCAGCAAGCCTCAAGCGGTATTTCCAGGTTTATGCCATCTGTGCATGAGTTTGACCGGGATTGGAAGTTTGTAAATGACAAAATTAAGAAAGGTCAAAAGCTGGTGAAGGCATTTTATCAGGTAAGCATATATGCTCGAAAAGCAGAAGTGGAAAGCTGTGAACGTTATGTGCGCTCACTTTATAAATCAAAAAGCTGGAACTTAGTAAGAGAGCAATATGTGCAGCTACAGACTTGGCTAGCGGCCATGCCATTTACTCTAAGTGAAGGCTTAGGGGAGGATTTAAGAAAGATAGGCAGGCTTAAAACAATGGTGACCTGGTCATGCGCTAATCTAGCTCCACTACAAGGAGAGTGGATGGGTGTTAATACCCGTAGAATGATGTTAGTTGGCAGACGAGGACAAATTTTTTGTTGGGACCCTTTTGATAATCCGAGTGGGAACTACAACGTAGCTGTCATTGGCAAGTCAGGCAGTGGTAAATCCGTATTTATGCAAGAACTTGTGAGTTCTCTAACGGGAGCAGGTGGGCAGGTTATAGTAGTTGATGACGGCAGATCTTTTATGAATTCGTGCTTGTTACAGGGTGGTAGATTTGTGGAATTTAGCGGAGAGAGCAATCTTTGCATTAACCCTTTTTCAATAGTGAGTGCTGAGAGCTTTGAGGCAAGGCCTGATTATAAAGAAGAGGTCATGCATTTGCTAAACTTAATTATACGGCAAATGTGCAGGCAAACTATGCTCACAGATGATATTGAAAATGCTTTTATACAAGAGGCCATATCGAATGTATGGAATGAGCATAAGGGGAGTGCAACAGTTAGCCATATAGCAGAGCACTTTTTAAAACATGATGACAATAGAGCAAAAGACCTTGGGCTTATGATGATCCAATTTACTAAAGAAGGTCTATATTCGCGGTTCTTTGAAGGGCAAGCCAATATTAAACTTGATGATTCCTTTTTCGTTTTTGAATTTGATAAAATCAAAAGCAAGCCAGATCTTCAAAGAATAGCCCTGATGGTGCTAATTTTTCTAGTTTCTGAAAAAATGTTCCATGGCAATAGATCAAGAACTATATCTCTTGTAATCGATGAGGCCTGGAGTCTGTTACATGGGAGCCATTTTGCAGAGTTTATCGAAGGTATAGCAAGAAGGGCACGTAAGTATAATGGTAACTTGATTACAGGCACACAATCCATTGATGACTATTATAAGAATACGGCTGCAACTGCGGCCATACAAAATACTGACTGGTTCTGCCTGCTATCACAGAACAAAGAATCTATCGAGTCCATGAAGAAAAGTGGCAGGATCTCTATGGGCGCAGACATGGAGAAAGCGCTTTCAAGCTTAACCATGGTTAACCATCAATATTCTGAAGTGATGATATATGGCTCAAGCATCGGGTGGGCTGTGGGTAGATTGATACTCGATCCATATTCAGTTGCCTTATATAGCTCCAAGGGTGAAGATTTCAAGAAAATTAAGGATCTGCAAGCCCAGGGCCTAGCGCTTGAGGATGCATTAGAGAAAGTAGCAAGCGATATAAGTAGAGGTAAAAAATGAACGAAATTTATAAAGTTGCAACAATTATACTTGGGTTAGCTTTAGTTATATCTATAACGGCGGATAGAGTGCATTCAGGTAATGCTAAGATACTAAAAGTAGACATAGATCATCTTATTAAAACAACAGTAAGGGATCTTGCTAAAACCGAGCTTTCAGAGGCTGAGATCAAGTCACAGAGTAAAGAAGCAATTTCTCGTCTTGATGGCATACTGCAGCAAATGTCAGAAGATAGAAAGGCAGTAATCTTAGTAAATAAAGCAGTTATTGCAGGTGGTGTTGATATCACGGAAGAAGTAGAAGCTAAGATGCGAGGTAAAGAATGAGAACGTTTATAGCACTGGTGGTGCCGATTATATTTTTGTGCCTATTTACTCAGTACTTTGGGATAGTTATCAATAATTCAGACTCACTAAAGCATAAGCTCTTTCTAATCAGAAAGGGTATTTTACCAGAGGTATGTGGTGATTACATAGTTTTTAGAGTACCCAATAATGGAGTATATGAGGGCAATTTTGTAAAGCTTGTGGGTGGCATGAAGGGAGATGTAGTGACAGCAACAGATAGAAGGTACTCAGTTAATGGCCGCCCCGTAGGATATGCTAAAGCGCACAGCAAAGATGGCCGGCCCACAAATTTAGGTCCTGTTGGTCAAATCCCAGAGGGGCAATATTTTGTATATACAAATCATCCGGATAGCTATGACTCAAAATATAAAGAAATCGGCTGGGTGGGCAGCGCTAATGTTGTGGGTGTTGCTTATCCAATTTTCTGAAGTTCTTGCGAAAGACTTTGGAGTGCATGGAACATTATTTGAAATAAAAGAGGAAGATATGCTTGAGACAATAAATGCAAGGTTGAAAACGCTAGAGAGAAGCGGCGTTTTAGCCCTAAGACAAAAAGAGATGAAATCTGCCGCTTTAAAGTCTGTGCTATATCCGAGGCCCATAAGAAATATAAGCGACACTGCCTACAATAAAGCCTGGGATCTAGACCCTACATATATTGTGCAAGAAGATATAATAAATCATGACGGGACAATACTGCATAAGGCAGGCACAAAAATAAATCCACTGGAGACAATTGCTTTACAAACTAATTTGATGTTCATAAATGGCAAGAACGCAGAACAAATTCAATGGGCGTTGGATAGGTGCATGGAGGTTAGTAATAGATGCAAGCTTATATTAATTAATGGATCTCCTGGAGAACTATCGAAAAAGTATAAAAGAGACTTCTATTTTGATCAAAATGGTTCGATCAGCAAAAAGTTAGGCATCACACAAGTGCCGGCTTTAGTTACTCAGAATGGATTAAAATTAAGAATTGAAGAGCTGGTGCTGAGAAAATGAATTTAAGAGTTTTAGCGCACGAAAAGTTTAAAGAAAGCCATCAAAATGGATATTGTGGCTATATTCATGCCTACAACCCATTTAAGGATCTCATTTTTACTTTTCTCTATTTCAATAGCAAGGCGAGAATCAACAGCGCCGATTTTAGCATCAAGCCTACTTTCAACTCCGCTAATTTTAGCTTCAAGCTTGCTTTCAACTTCGCTGATTTTAGCATCAAGCCTACTTTCAACTCCGCTGATTTTAGCCTCAAGTCTGCTTGCAACGTCGCTAATTTTACTATCCAACCTATTTTCTGTCTTGAGAAGCTCTGTTTGGACAGCAGTAATTTTGTTATCAAGTCTGTTTTCAGAATCAGACGTATGCTTTTCAATCTTGCTGTCTACTTCAATAAGGTCAACCTTACTAGCCAGTTGACTAAAATCAGACTTGCGGCTTGCACTAATAACTTGAGCAACACTCTCAGCGATTTCGGGTTTCATTCCACTGCCTATAAAGATTTTTGTAGCTTCAAGGGTGTCAAAGGAACTATGCATCATTTATTTATCTTAATTATCATATCTAAGAGAATTATATCGTCATTTTTAAAGCTTGTCAAAGATATTACACTCACTGTAATCCTTATTTTACTTTGTTCTCAGTCAGTTCAGGCAAAATGTACAGGTAGGTTTGCAAACCCAATTACTGATGTTTGTTGGGAGTGCATTTTCCCTATAAGTATAGGGGGAGTTAAGCTATTTAGCAGCGACAACCCTGATACTGATAACCCAAGCCTTCCAATATGCGCATGTGGCGTTCCCGTGCCTAGAGTAGGTTTCGCTGCAGGATTTTGGGAGCCTGTTAGGCTTGTAGATGTTACCAAGACTCCATTTTGTTTTCCAAATTTAGGGGGTATTGAGTTTAATCCTGGTGTTAAAGTTGGTACGGGAAGCGTCTCTAGAAGCAGTAGCCACGGAACTTCTTCATGGCATATTCACTGGTATGCGTACCCATTACTTTATTGGCTAGAGTTGCTTGTAGATTTTGCATGTCTTGAGAGCGCACCCTTTGATTTAGCGTATATCACAGAACTAGATCCAATGTGGCAAGATGATGATTTAACATTCATCCTAAATCCTGAAGCTGTTCTTTTTGGTAACCCAGCAGCACAAGCGGCATGTGCTGCAGACTGTGTTGCTTCCTCAGCAGCTAAGCCCCTTGATTCTTTGTTTTGGTGTGCTGGTTGTCAGGGAAGTATGTACCCTTTAAGTGGCAATATACAGGCGCATACTGGTTCGATACAGTCTGGGCTGCTTGCTGTAGAGAGGTTCACTTACAAATTACATAGAGAGTTGATTGAATGGGGTACGTCTGGGGAGAAAGCCTTATGCCAAAGATACCCGATGCCGGTAATGAAAAAGAGTCAATATAGAGCTCAATTAACAGTACCGGTACCGAGCACTTGTTACCCATACGGTAAGAGTACCACCTTTTTTGAATCTGGCAAGGAAATTCCAATTGTGGGAGAAGATTTTGGGTTTTTAGTATGGAGAAAGAGGAACTGCTGTGTATTTTAGATTAACTATATTGCTGATAATAGCAACATGGAGCCTCGAGGGTTACTGCATTGATTTGACCCAAATGAATGCAGCGCTCAAAGAGTCGGATATGACTTATGCTCAAGATATTGTGCATGGAGCTATTCAGTCTCAAAAATGCCAAATAACAGAAGCGGATAATGCCAAAAATCAAAGTACTATGAATATAGATAAATTCATAAGTCACAGTGCTAAACTACATGATAATCCTAAAGATCAACTTCCGAACCTCATGGTCTTTGTGTCCTTTTCTATGCCACAAAACTCAATGCAGCAACTTTCCTACCAAGTGATGAAAGCGGGAGGTGTATTGGTGTTTAGGGGCATGCACCAAGGTTCTTTAAAAAAGACAGTGAACTTAATGCAATCCTTAAGCGAAAAAGGGGTGTCTGCAATTATTCATCCAAAATTGTTTACACAGTTTCATGTAAGCCAGATGCCAACTTTTATTCTATTGTCTGACACTAAGCAGACAACAGACAAATTGGCAGGCAATGTTCCGCTTGAATTTGCACTTAGGAGTTTCGCAGATAGCGGAGATAATAAAAAGCTCGCAGAGAATTATCTTAAGAAAATGGAGGTGAGCAAATGACGGTACTATTGAAGAAAATATCTGAAGAGCAGTGTCATAATACCTGTCATGGTCCCGACAAGAGTTATCGCTATACCTATGAACCATTTGAGGGTTTCATTTTTGCCCTTCTCTATTTCAGTTCTCACTTGTGCAATTTCGCCTCTCACATTAGCAATATCTATGGCAAGTTTCGAGATTTTGTCATCAAGCTTTTTTTCTGTTTCTATAAGGTCGGTTTTGGTAGCGAGGTTGCTAAGGTCATAGTCCCTGCTTTCATAGATTGTCTGCACAATAGCTTCAGCTTGCTCTTCTTTGAGGCCGCTAAGGATAAAGCGTTTTACGGCAGAGTGTGTATCAAAAGAGTGGTGCATACTGGTTGTAAATTTCTAAATTCATCTGAAAGTATTATATATGCTATTTATCATTCTGTCAAAAGTATTAGCTTGGCTGCTGCCTTGATTATACTGCTTCCGACTGCTCCTATAATAAAAGCCAAATATGATCAAGAAAATCTGGAAGGAGGAAAGGGCAATAAAGAGTCAGCAGAGGACTGTCTCAAGAAAATGGAGGCGAGCAAATGACGGTACTATTGAAGAAAATATCTGAAGAGCAGGGTCATAATACCTGTCATGGTTCCGACAAGGGTTATCGCAATGCCTATAAACCATTTGAGAGTTTCATTTTTGCTTTTTTCTATTTCGCCTCTCACATTGGCAATATCTATAGCAAGTTTAGAGATCCTGTCATCAAGCTTTTTTTCTGTTATAATAAGATCCGTTTTGGTAGCAAGATTACTCAGATCATAATCCCTGCTTTCATAGATAGTTTGGACAATAGCTTCAGCTTGCTCTTCTTTGAGGCCGCTAAGGATAAAGCGCTTTACGGCAGAATGTGTATCAAAAAAGTGGTGCATACTGGTTGTAAATTTCTAAATTCGTCTGAAAGCATTATATATGCTATTTATCATTCTGTCAAAAGTATTAGCTTAGTTGCTGCCTTGATTATACTACTTTCTGTAGTTTCTAGAGTAAAAGTTCTAGAAAGAGGTGAGGACAATAAAAAGCTCGCAGAGAATTGTCTTAAGAAAATGGGGGCGAGCAAATGACGGTACTATTGAAGAAAATATCTGAAGAGCAGTGTCATAATACCTGTCATGGTCCCGACAAGAGTTATCGCTATACCTATGAACCATTTCAGCGTTTCATTCTTGCTTTTTTCTATTTCAATTCTCACGTTAGCAATATCTATGGTAAGTTCAGAGAATTTAGCATCAAGCTTTTGCTCAACCGCCGTTATTCTAGCATCAAGCCTTTGCTCAACTCCAGTGATCTTGTCATCAAGCTTTTTTTCTGTTCCTATCAGGTCGGTTTTGGTAGCAAGATTGCTGAGATCATACTCCCTACTTTCAGAGATTGTCTGCACAATAGCTTCAGCTTGCTCTTCTTTGAGGCCGCTAAGGATAAAGCGCTTTACGGCAGAATGTGTATCAAAAGAGTGGTGCATACTGGTTTTAAATTTCTAAATTTATCTGAAAATATTATATATGCTATTTATCATTCTGTCAAAAGTATTAGCTTAGTTGCTGCCTTGGCTATACTGCTTCCAATTGTTTCTATAGCACATGCTCAAGATCTACTAGAAGCTAATAAAGAAGATAAAGATTTTGGCAACTCAGCACTTGGCAAATTACATATTCCTGTAAGGCCTTACATGGATGACAAAATAGGATCTCAAATCAATTATAAAGGTACTAATTTGCCAGAGTTAAAGTACTCCAGTGGCAATATGCAAGATGCTGCAAGAGAAAAAGCAGATAGTAAAATAGGAAAAATAATAAGCACAGGGTTTATACGGAAGAAAGAGTTTAAAGTCACAAGCAAAGATAGCTTTTTAGACAAAGCTAATCACGCGCAGGCAAATCCTGAAGAATATGTCAATTGGTTAACCGGCAAGTATGAGGATTGTGTACAAGAGCCTGAAGCATCATTTTCTAAAGAGGTTAAGACATGTGATGAATACCAGGAGATTAAAGAACAAAGCTGCCATGTCGGGCGGCTTATAGAAGTAGATGCAAAGCATAACTATGAATGTTTAAGGAAGCGAGAGAAGTTTGCCAAGGTTTGTATAAAAACCCTAAATGTAACTGTAGAGGAAACGCAAAATTGTGATGGTGGGAATATTAGTTGGATAAGCGGAGGTTCCTTTAAGGCTGAATATCCAAATATATTTATCAGTCCAAGTTATGAAGCAATGACAGTATCAAGTCAATGTTCCAGAGGTATTCCATATGGTGCAACTCTTGCACCAAAAGAACCTGATGGATTCAAAAGTGTTATAACGTTTCAGGTAGAGGATTTATCTTTGCTCAAAGAGTTAACACTTACATCTTTGAATTATTACTACCCACTTGAGGTTACGGTAAATGGGGCAGTTGTGTATGCCAGTTCCGCAAGTAACTCACTAAAAGTAATTGGCAAGACTCGGCATCGAAGTGGGGATTTTGATTTTGGGTTTGTGGATAAAGGGCAGTTTTACAGCTTGGATTATCTAAGCCGTATGGAGGTTAAGAATATCAGGCCATCTCTGAACATATTGGGATATATCAAGCCCGGCTATAATACTATCGCTTTTAGATCTTTAGTCTCAAAGCCAGTAACAGCGGTCCTCCATACAAAACAGAACTGCAAGCTAGAGGTTGATCATTGGTCCGAAGTATGCCGTGAGAGTAAGATAGCGCCATGAAACAAATTATCATTATATTAGTGTTCTTATTCACTAATTATGCTTATGGCTGCATTAAGGTTTCAGAAAATTGCCTAGATGGACCATCCACAAAGGTTATTGATGGAAAATCTGTGTATAGAGAATGCTGGAAGTATGAAGACAAATATGACTGTATAAGTTCTGAATACAAAGATTATTGTCAGGGAATTAGGCAAGTGGCTGGGTGTGAACAGGTGGATTCTAAGTGCATACAACAAGATGAAGACGGCAAATGTCTTGAATATAGAGATACTTTTAGATGTGGTAACTTACTTAAAAACCAAGTAGCTGAAACCAAGTTTCTGAATTCAGAATATACAATTACAAGAGATGAGCTAACTACCCAAGAATGCCCTAATACTGATAATTGCCATGAGTTGGAGAGTGTATGCGTAGAGGGTCCTGAGACTAGAAATATCAATGGCAAAGATGTGCATAAAGATTGCTGGAAATATGCCAAAAAGTACGCCTGTTTTGTAGGCAGTATAATTTCTGATTGCACAGAATATGAGAGTAAGTGCGTATTAAAAAAAGAGTTATGTTTAAGCCAAACAAGTACAGGTGAATGTAGGCATAAAGAGAAACAG
This sequence comes from Candidatus Midichloriaceae bacterium, assembly GCA_029266655.1. Classification (GTDB taxonomy): domain Bacteria; phylum Pseudomonadota; class Alphaproteobacteria; order Rickettsiales; family Midichloriaceae; genus JAJTHY01. Next base: position 23,587 of record JAQSWL010000025.1, read on the forward strand.
TATGAGTGTCTAAATGTAAACGCTCCTGTAACCCTGAGTTGCATAACAGCTAAATACTGCATTGGAGAAAACTGTCAGGAAAGCACATATACAGCGAATAACAACTTTGGTCAGGCAATAAGTGCGCTATCTATACTTACAAGTATAAAGAAAGATTTTATGGAGGAAGAATGTAAACATGGAGCTAATAACTGCAGGGTATTTAAGGGTGATAAACACGCCTGCAAGATTAACCCAGTTGGTAGCCGCAATTGCTGTAAAGACAAAGGTTGGGCTAATGATATAAAGTTAACCGAGTGTACGGAAGGCGAAAAGTTATTGGCTAAAAAGAAAGAAAATGATCTTTGCCATGCCGTTGGAACTTATTGCTCTAAAAAAGTCTTGGGATTTTGCCTAGAAACAAAGCGCAGCTATTGCTGCTTTAACTCCAAGCTTGCTAGAATTATACACGAACAAGGAAGGGCTCAATTAGGTATTGGATGGGGTAATGCCAAGTCGCCAAACTGCCAGCCTTTGACATTAGAACAAATTCAAAAAATTGACTTTAGCAAAGTGGATTTGAGAGAAATATATCAGGATGTCACCTCCAAAATTAATCTAAATAATCATGCCAAGCTACCGGAAGAAGCGGCAATACAACTTAAAGAAAAGCTAGGAGAGACGGTAGAATACAAGGAAGAAATTGCAAGGAGGTTAAAAGAGCATTATGGCCAATAAGTCCTTATATATCGCGATGCTGCTTTTTGCCTGCTTGCTATGCGATGCCAAAGCCACAGATTTATGCAAAGAGATGAAGTTAGGATGGCATTTCTACTGTGAGGAGTTGGAAAAGCCTCAGGTCGTTCAAACAATGCCAGAAGACCCTAAGGCAAGACTAAAGCAAATCCAGGAAAAATTAGAAGATTTAAAGATTAAAGCCATAATGCAGCCCACCCCAGATAATGTAGCAGAATATATTGCATTCCAACAAGAGCAGCTCGAGAGAGCCTCTGCATTTAGCAATACATGGCAAAAAGTGATATGGTCCCGTCCTGAGCTTGATTACATGGTCAAAACCCCAATTAGCACAGCAGGCAATGAATTGCGAAGCGATATAAGAGGCCAGGATATTAAAGACACCATGAATACCTTAAATGAAAGGTATGGATTATTCTTCTTTTATGGCAGTACTTGCAGCTTTTGTCATAGGTACTCAAGCATTCTTAAAGCGTTTTCCGAATATTATGGTTTGGAAGTTATGGCTGTTTCACTGGATGGAGGCATTCTTGATGAATGGCCTAATAGTTTAGTAAATAACGGGCAAACAGAGCGCTTGGGTCTCGCGGGTAAGCCAGTACCTGCTACAGTCCTATTTGACAACATTACTCAAGAACTTATTCCTATTGGTTTTGGGTTGCTCACAATATCAGAACTTGAAGAACGTATATATGAACTTACAAAAAGCAGGCATAAATGAAAACACTACAGATATTAGTGCTAAGCATTATTACGATATTCTCTTTAATTCCTTGCTCTCTAGCCAAAAATGTTGGAGAGAGCATGAAAGAGTTCTGGGCAGGGGCGGGAGGCATAAGTAATTATAACGGGGGTGGAGCATATCAAGGGCAAGCTGCTGGGTATTATACACTTGGCAGTATGTATGCAAGAACACCTGTGAAAAATACTCAGATAGCGAGTCTCACGCTCCCGAGCATGAAAGCTGGATGTGGTGGTATTAACATGCACAATGGGGCTTTTTCTTTTATCAATACCAAGGAACTAGAACACTTAATAAAAGCCATATCCAATAACTCAAGTGGCTTTGCCACACAATTAGCGATTTCAACTATAAGCCCAGTAATTGGCCAGAAAATTGAAGAGTTGCAGACCTGGATGCAAAGAATCAATGCAATGAACATTAACTCGTGTGAGGCAGCAGCAACCCTCGTAGGAGGTTTGTGGCCAAGGCATGAGAGGGCAAGTGCCAATGTATGCTCAACACTTGCTAATGGATCAGGAATAGCGAGTGATTTTGTCCAGGCCAAGCATGATTGTCATAACAATAAAACCGCTACTCGGGGCAAGTTAATGGCCAGCAACAAAGATAGTTATGACAAGCTAATGATAGAAGATATAAATTTAGCCTGGAAAGCAATAAGAGATAGTGGATTCTTTGCTCTCAGCCAGAAAGAATCAAAGGATACACAGCTTGCAGAGTTATTTATGACTTTGTCTGGTACCATAGTAATTAGATCTAATGATAATAATCCCAAATATGAATACATAGGCGGAAGGGCTGCCCATAATGATGTGATTCAAATCTTGATGGAAGGTGGGGACATAAAACATCATAAGTGTGATGAGGTAGATAAATGCTTAAATATCCTTAGAGAAGGTGGCAGCCACACCATAAAAGCTGAGGACGCATTTAAATCTAAAATAGAGAAAATCATCTTTACGTTAGTAGAGAAAATCAAGAGAGATGAGCCATTGAATGAGGAAGAGAAGCATTTCTTAAACTATAAGGCTAGTATCCCTCTTTACAAAATACTTAATGTTTATGCAGCATATTCAGGTGCAGGTGCATTATTTGAACTACCTGCATATACAGAGGCAATAGCATTACAGATGATGTTTGAATATCTAAATGATGTGCTAAGGCAAGTAGAACTGGCATCAGACAATTTAATCATAGCTTCAGATGACCACCTGAAACGGTTTAAAGATAATTTAAGAGATGTTAGACGTTCCCTTACAGAACGCGAACTCAAGACTCACCAATCATATTCAACACTTATGAAGTTGGTGGATAGAGCTATGGCTATAGAGGGTGTTCTCAGTAATAGCCTCGGTAGCCCCATGGCTGAGTCATATGGCTGGTCGAAAAATTTGTGAGGTAAAGTCATGTCCTGGGAAATATATACATTAGGTGGTGGAGAATACTTGTGGGACGTATTTAATGCAGTTGCTGCTATAACATCAGGCAAGCAGTATTTAAATATAGTTGCCATGACCGCAACGCTTGGTCTTGCATGGGCGATGATCCAATCGTCTTTTGGCAATAGTTTTAAACCTAATGTGGTTTGGATAGTTACATTCATGCTATTTTATAATGTGGTATTTGTGCCAAAGGCTACGGTATTGATTCACGACCCACTAAGCAGACAAGAGCAGTATCGAAAGGTGGATAATGTCCCATTTGCATTGGCATTATTTGCAAGTTTATCAAGTCAGGTGGGGAAGAATTTGACTGAAAGCATGGAGATGGCCTTTTCACCCCCAGACTACTTGCTCTACCATAAATATGGTATGTTATTTGGTTCGAAGCTTGTCAGTATGACAAATTCTATGAAGATTGTAGATGAAGATTTTGCGGCAAGCATAAGCTCGTTTATGAAGCAGTGCGTGTTTTATGACATATTGCTCAATAGATACTCTTTGGATGATCTAAAAAAAGCTGATGATATTTGGGAATTTTTAACAGTTGAAAATCAAGCTTCTCAAGCAAGAAGCTTTGAATTGGTGGGTGATGGTAGCAAAAGTATCGCAACTTGTAGAGAAGGGGCGGCTGTATTGAATGAGAGGTGGGCCGCCCAAACTATAAAAGCTGCTGGGATTTTTGGTAAGATGGCGTTTCCAGACAGAAGCTTGGAAGAAGCCAGAAACTTATTGTTAACCAATTTACCAACTTCATATGCATCGCTGATTCATACCTCTAAAAGTGCATCTGACATTATCAAACAAAACCTTCTAATAAACTCTATAGACAGAGCTGGAACAGAGTTTAGCAACATTGGGGCGCATGGCTCTAACCTTTATACCTCGGTACGCTCAGCAGTTCAAACAAAGGCAGCATTCAGCGCAAGTAAAAGGCAGGCTGAGGAATGGGTACCTATACTGCGTATAGTCTTTGAGGTATTATTCTATGGGGCATTTCCTATAGTGTTTTTATTATTTTTGCTGCCCATTGGTCCTCAAGTAGCGCAAGGATACTTTACAACCTTTATATGGTTACAAGCTTGGGGTCCGCTATACGCTATCCTTAATAGGATTATGAGCGGCGTAGCTGATTACAAGTTAGCTGCATTGAGCGATCATGGCTTAAGTATAGTAACCCAGGCAGGGGTGAGCGCAATACAGCAAGATGTTGCTGAGATAGCAGGCTACATATCGTGGTTTATCCCCTTTATAGCAGCTGGCATTGCCAAAGGCACAAGTGCTGTCACAGGCTTATCCACGGCGATGCTGGCTGTACCACAGTCTGCTGCAAATAGTGCTGCAAGTGAGGCTGCCACTGGTAATATTAGCCTTGGGAATGTCAATTTGGATAATGCAAGCTATGGGAATACTAGCGGCAATAAAATCAATGATTCTGCATTCTTTGATTCTGCAAGAATTCAAGCGGTGAATCACACAGGTGGCACAACCACTGTGAATTCTGATGGTAATACGGTTTATGATCAGACTGGGAGTGTCTCAAGAATCCCAAATATGCAGCTTTCAACAAACGACAGCCTTATTGAATCTGCAAGTCAAACCGCTAATACCTTTCAAACCATGGGTGAAAATTTAGCCAAGCAGGCTTCTTATAGTAAGGCTAAATCGATCGATCAATTAGCGCAGTCTATGGCTAGCCATTCTGTGAATGAAAATAGTGGAATGAGGTTTACAGAAAATACTTCAGCTGAGACAAGAGAGGCATATAGCCGTATAGAGCAGGAGGCAAGCGAGCTTGCACGTAATAACAGTATTGATAAATCTACTGCGTTTGGATTAGTGATGAATGGGAACGCGGGCTTTAAGTTAAGAGGAAGTGGAAGCGGTATAGGAGTTAATGGCAATGCTAATGTAAGTAATGATGCTAAGAGCAGCATGTCTCATTCAAACTCTGAGAAGGTATCTAGATTCAACAATTTACAAAAAGATGTGACAACAGTAATGAGTGCTGTGAATGATCATAGCCTTGAGCTTACAGATTCTATAGCTAAGTTCACATAAAAGAGTCATGGTTTTAAGTTGAGTGTTATGCTATGATAATGCATCAAGTATAGGTGGCAGGAGATGACATATTCAGTTC
>JAQSWL010000026.1 GCA_029266655.1 Candidatus Midichloriaceae bacterium
AACTGAATATGTCATCTCCTGCCACCTATACTTGATGCATTATCATAGCATAACACTCAACTTAAAACCATGACTCTTTTATGTGAACTTAGCTATAATTTATCTGATGAGCAGCTATCCAAGATTTTAGAAGCACTATGCGATAGAGAGATGGTCACTTTAGATATTTCAGGAAATACATTTGGCGACGCCTCTTATGAAGCACTACAAGGTATTGCACAAAAAAGCTCCTCTACACTAAAAACTCTTCGTGCTGCAAATGTATGTAATAATGCTGATATAATCGTTAGCTTGGCTAATGCTTTCCCAGTTAGCAAATCAAATGACAAGAAAATATCTTTATACGCATTACAAGAGCTAGATTTAACCGGCAATGGAATTAAAGATGTCCATCTAGGCAAGCTCACAATAAGTTTAGGCATGCCTAAACTTAAAGAATTTAATTTGAATAATAATAATTTAACAATGGGGTCAATTGGTAAAATACTTCAAGGAGATTATAAGAAAGTTACAGTATCTCTACGCAGTAACAATCTAGTCTGCCGAGATGATAATCTTATAACTTTGTATGACTTGAATACTGAAATTTCCACCCTTGATTTATCGGATAATCCTGGCATTGGGGAAACTCAACTCAAAAATTTATTCAGAAACCTTGTCAATACAGCACAAGGCGCTAATAGCATTGAATTACTTTTTAATGACTGTAAACTCAATAAAGAGGTTATTGAAAAAGCTTATAAATGGGTTCATGCCCCTAATAATAAGAGAAAAATTACTGTAAATTTTGGAACCGATTACACAAGAGACGAAGCTGCAGTAATATGCGCCCTTACAGCTAAGGATCAAAATTTTTCCTTCCGCGCCTCTTCACAACCAAGAGCTAAAGGCGTGAATGCATCTGTAGAAGATGTACCATCTGCAACTGCAACAAAGGGCGGCTTATTTTCAACGGTTATGTCTTGGCTGGGCAAAAGCAACAATGAAGAACGTGGTTCATTCAGAGAGTAAAGTGCAAGATCTCCTTCATGTAAGGGGGTTGGCTCTATAGTTAAAACTTCCCTAAGATTTATATGCTTTAGGGAAGTTTTTATATAGCTAAAGCGATATACACTCCACTTCAATATTTATGCTAGATATCTTGTATTTTATGACTCCGTAGGGGTGTCAACACTATAACCCTCATTGGCTTTTATTAGGGCGCCATCTATTGACCCTTCTATATCTAGTTCTGGCGAAAGTTTTTTACTATCATCAATGTCATTAGACCCAGCCTTAGAAAAAGCTTCTTTAATCTCTTGTTTATCTTGATATCCAATCCTCTCTGATAACAAATCAAGCGCAATATATCCACCCTTGTTTAACAGATCAATTTTAATATCTTTGCTCTCAAGTAGCAGTTTAATTAGCTTAACATGCCCCCGTCCACAAGCGAAGTGCAGAGGTGTATTTCCATTTTCGTCAGCCCTATTAACATCAATCTTAGGATGTTTAAGTAATGCCTCAGCTACCTCAAATTTCCCCCACCTACAAGCCTTCTGTAAAGGAGTAAAGCCATGTTTATCAATAATATTAATATCAATCTCGGGGTGCTTAAGCAATTCTCCAATTACCTTAAGATTGCTATATTCACAAGCAAAATGCAGGGGCTTATTTCCATTTTCATCAGCCTTATTAACATCAATCTTAGGATGTTTAAGTAATTCCTCGAGCACCTCGATTTTGTTTTCCCAACAAGCCGTTTCCAAAGGCGAATTATTTAATTTATCAATAATATTAACATCAATTTTAGGACACTTAAGCAACGCCTTGACTACCTCAACATTTTTAAGAGCACAAGCATACTGCAAAGGTGTTACATCATAAAAATCACCTTTATTAATATCAATTTCAGAATGATTAAGTAACGCCTCAACTATCTCAACCTTTTCCCTAACAGAAGCTACATGCAGCGCTGTGCGCCCATGCTCATCAGCAGCATTCACATTCAATTCTTCTTTCCAAAAACACCACCACTTTGAACTTCCACTATGTAGTATAGATTCTACTGTTTCCAGGTCCCCTTTCTCTATGGCAGCAAAGAGTTGTTCGCTTAAATTATTTTGAGACATATTATCGTTATTAATTTTTTATTATATTGCAAATTATATGAAAAAGCACATAAAAAGCAAGCGTAGAGTATCTACCTATGCCCTTCAAAGCAATTATGCTTTCTTCGTACTTTCAACAATTGTGCAATACAACTACGGCAGGCACCTTTTAAGCAAGAAAGTGTGCAGTTTTGATGCCTAAACCTGCATAATCTCTTTAACTTTCTCTTCCACTGCGTGATCAATTTTTTTCACGAAGTCATCTGTCATTTTTTGCACTTCATCAGCAAGGCGCTTGTGTTCATCTTCAGAGATCTCTTTATCTTTTTCCATTTTCTTGAAATGATCATTACCATCTCTGCGAATATTACGAATAGAAATTTTTCCATTCTCCCCATATTCATGAGCTTTTTTAGCAAGATCTTTGCGGCGCTCTTCTGATAGATCTGGTAATGGAATGCGAATAGATTGCCCTTCCGAAATTGGATTCAACCCTAAGCCAGACTCCAAAATAGCTTTAACCGTGGCATTCACCAAAGAAGCATCCCAAACCTGCAGGGTTATCATCCTAGGCTCCGGAACGTTTACTGAACCAATTTGGCTTATTGGCATAGGGCTTCCATAAGCCTCAACTTTAATAGGGTCTAATAAAGAAGCAGATGCCCTACCCGTACGCAAACCGTTTAAAGAATGCTTAAGCGAACCTAGCGCTCCCTCCATTCTCTTAGCCATATCTACGATATAATCATTTGTCATATAATCACTCTACTAAAGTATAATTTCCTTGTCCTTTTAAAACTTTTGCAAGCTCACCATGGTGATGAATAGCGAAAATTAGTATAGGTATTTTGTTTTCTCTTGCAAGGCTGATTGCTGCAGCATCCATAACTTTTAAATCACGAGCAAGAACATCTGTATAAGTCAAACGTTCATACTTAGTAGCTGTGGCATCTTTCTTAGGATCAGCGGTGTAAATGCCATCAACTTGAGTCCCCTTAAATATTGCATCGCAGCCCATTTCTGCAGCACGAAGTGCCGCGTTTGTATCTGTAGTTACATATGGCATGCCAGTTCCGGCAGCAAAAATAACTACCCTGCCCTTTTCCATATGCCTAATTGCTTTTCTACGTATATATGGCTCACATACAGTCATCATCGGGATAGCAGATTGAACGCGGGTGGTAATGCCAACGCTCTCTAGGACACTTTGCAAAGCAAGCGCATTCATAACTGTGGCGAGCATCCCCATGTGATCTCCACTAACGCGCTCTACACCAATCTGCGCAATTGCCGCTCCACGACAAATATTACCACCACCAACTACTATGCAAATTTCTACGCCTAGATTTTTTGCTTGCTTAATATCATCTGCAATAACATGCAATGCCTTAGTATCATACCCAAAAGGTTGGTCTCCACTTAATGATTCTCCCGAAAGCTTTAAGAGAACTCTCTTATACTTTACATTATCTTGCATATTCATAAAACCATTATAAGTATATAAAACCCCTTATATCTCTATAGCAGGCTAATGGCAAGGAAAATCAGCTACGTAAAACCTAACGAGAACGCTCACCATTATTATTTTTGGCTGCCAAAATAGCTTCAGGATTTATAGATTTATGCACTGGTCTAAGATTCGCCATAGCAGACTGCAGAGTTTCAGGTGTTAAACCTTTGTTATTACCATCACTTTTTTGTTGTGTTTTTTCAACTTGCACATCTACTGCTTTCTCAATTTTCGCTTCCACTACTTGTTCTTTGCTTTGCCCTTTTACCACCCCTTTAAGGTCTGGGGCAATTCTTTTTGCAAATCTTTCTTCACTATGGAATGCCACAACTTCTTCCTGCACAAATGAAGGTGTAAACATGTTATTAGCCCGCTTCCAGCTTAACCCATGTTTAAACACTTCCCAAACATCACCCATGAAAGAGAGGCGCGGCGCAACTTTTTCCTTAGTTTGCGCTATATTAAGATTATTTTGATAAGCTTCCATAACATTTTCAGGGCTTTGCTTTAAAGCCACTTGATAGCAACGCAACTTCATTAAACGATCACCCAAGTCCTCACCCTTTTCTAATCCTAGCTCTGCTTTGGTTAAGGCATTAGCATTGTGCAGGTATGCCACTCGTTTGTTATATTGATAATACATTGCAGTGGTAGTGCTATACCCCGTAATCATCATGAACATACTGGCCATAATCGAGTATGGAGAAAGCGTTGCAACTGCAAGACCAGTGGTAATTGCCATATTAGCAAAAGCACCTCGCATTGTATAAGAGGTTGCTTTGAGCAAATCCGGTTCTTTGCGTTTTACTCCGACTTCTTTTTTTCCTAATAGCGTTTCTAGCTCTGGAGTTGAAGGAGCCTTTTCTAATTCTTGAGTAGCTTTTTTAATCTCATCTAATAAAACCCGCTCTTCCCTCATAGCATTAAGCTTACGATAATTGTTGGTATTTCTATAAACATCATAAGCAAGGCTTGCAAGCGAAATAGCCAAACATACTCCACCTACTGCAGGCCCAAGTGGGGTTAGCATTATAGTAAATGATGCAGCAAGAGCAGCAACTCTACCAAATGTTGGTGAGAACACCAAATTCAGTGGCTCAGCAATCCAACCAATATATTTCCCTACCCTCCATTTGCCAAAAGTCTCTGTCTCGGTGTCGATCTCTAAATTTTTAATAGAATTTAAAAAGGCTTCTGATTGAGTTATTGAGGCTTGTGTTTTATCTATTTCACCACCCGTCTTTTTTTTGCTTAATTCATCTCTTTGCTCTTTTAAAGCTTTGCTTTTCTTACCTGTATTTCTTATAGCATTATTCTTCTTAAGATCTGCGTAAAATGCTAGCTCTTCTTGACTCAATGTTACACCTGCAAGCATTTCCCTTTCACCATCTGTAAGCGTATCTCTAGTATTTTCACTTTCTACCTGAGAATAATCCTGTCCTTTAAAAATAAGATTAAATCTAATATTTTTAAAAGACCAGATAGCTTTAAAAACGTTTGTTGCTATTTCTAAGTAATTCATAAGCCACACTCTGATTATGATATTCATTATATAAATAATTTGTTTAACAAATGGTTAATATGATAGAATAATTATACCAAATCTCATAAATAAATTGAGATAGTAATGCCAGATTTTGGCAAAGTGCGAAGGGAAAAAGCAGCCCCCATATTTTACATATTCATCAATTTTTTACCAAGCAAATTTGCCAAAAGATGAGCTTTAATGCTCTATTTATTTTGGGATTTGGTATTATTATTCCTTAGTGCGTCCTTGCATGTGTTGCTCTTCTAATTCTTTTAGATTTTTATCTAGATTTAGAAAAATTTCTTTAATAACTTTTTCCTTATTTTGTATAGCAACAGGTACTGCCTCTATTTTAATAGGCCTAGTCATCATCATCTCTCGCTCAAAATAATTCTTAGATACAACAACAGAGCTTTTTACTCCATCTACAATTTCATTTGCTGTATCCGTAATATCTTGAACGGCATCATTAACACCTTTTGCTATGTCTTCTCTGTAATAAGCAGCTGTCCCTAGAACAGCCGTAACTGCAAGGCCTATCGCTACTTCTTGTGGATGCTCGTGCACAAACTCAGCTCCTGCTTTAACTAAATTTACACCTGCGCTACCTGCAACCTTTGTACCTTCTAGTGCAGCTCCACCTACAGTTTTAGCGCCCTCTATAACCATACTGCCCGCAGCTTTTGCTGGCTCACTTGTTGCAGCACTATAAACCACCTCCGTTACCTTTTGTAAGGCACTAGCACCAGCACCAATAGCAGTTAAGGCAGTAGCGGCTTTAGTATCCATTGCAACCTTATAAAATGTAGCTACATTTTCTTTTGGAACTCCAGTTGCTTCCGAAACACCTCCAATTAATGCATCCTCGGCAACTTCAGTAACCACTCCTTTTGCTGCTTCCATACCTTCTGCAACTATTGTTTTAATATCCTTCCCCTGACTATCCTCGGAGCTCCCTGGGAAATAATAATTAACTAATTGCCTACTAACAGTTCCAAGCGTTATAAATGTAACAGCACTTAAAAGCGTCCAGCCCGCAATTTTCAACCAGTCATTTTTGTCAAATTTCTCTTTATCTCTATTAATGTAAAAGTATATTGCTGTACTAGTTAGCGCAGCAACTGCAACAATGCCAATCAGCCCTGCTGGCCCCCCAAGCGAAGTTGCAGCAACACTAACCGCATTAAACACTCCATGACCAATAGTAGAAGTTGGTATAGCCTGAGTAACCGATGAAAAAATAGCACCATAATAACCTGGGTTTATAAATGCACTCATCGCATATTTGGATGCAGTAGATTGTAACAAGAATTTAGCTGCAGGGCCTGCTAACATTTTAATATCTCTATTAATCTTAACTTACACGTTAACAGTAAGTCGTTAAAAAATGGTTAATTTTATAAAAGCTATGCTAGTGTACTTCTCATAAATTAAGAGTTGGCAAAAAGGTATAGACGACAGGAAATTTGAAAAAGTGGAAGGAGCAGCAATTGCGGGCACCGTAAGCCTATACTTAATAGGTGCGAACGCGGAGAAGTTAGCTGCGACGCTCCAATCTTTCAAATTAACGGAGCATGCTTTTCGGAAACCCTACTAATCCGCAACCTTCTTCTGACTCTCTGGAATTTCATTTGGATGCTTAAGTGCATATCCCCTACCCCAAACAGTTTCTATGTAATTAACGCCCCCTGAGGCATCATACAACTTTTTACGCATTTTGCAGACGAATACGTCAATAATCTTAAACTCTGGCTCATCACCACCATTATAAAGATGATCCAAGAATTGCTCTTTGGCAACTACCATGCCTTTGCGCAAAGCTAGAAGCTCTAGCACGGCTTGTTCTTTATAAGTAAGGTGAATTACTAAATCACCAATTTTAGTTATATGAGAATCTAAATTCACTACAAGATCGGCAATTTGCACCACAGAGTCCGAATGGCCTTTAGAACGCCTTACAATCGCTCGCACGCGTGCTATTAGCTCATCAATATTGAAAGGCTTGGTCAAATAATCATCAGCCCCAAAACCCAAACCTTTTATTTTATCTTCAGTACTACCTAACCCAGATAATATAAGTACGGGAACTTTTTTCTTTTCATTGCGCAATTTCCTTAGGATGTCAAGACCACTAGCATCCGGCAACATTAAGTCTAAAATTATTAAATCATAGTCGTATAAAGAGCTGATCTCCAGACCATCTTCTCCCAAGTCAGAAATATCACAAACAATGCCTTGCTTAGCGAGCGCTAATTCTATAGTCTGCGCAGTTGAGTGATTATCTTCTATTACTAGAACTCTCATTTTCGATCTTTGCCCTATATACTTAATTAATTATAGATTAGAATTATTATTTAATACAACCATTTTAATTTATGAAACAAGAAATTAGATCAAAATTAAAAATAATCAGAGATACTTTACCCCTTTCCTTTAGAGAAAAAGCGGATTCCTTAATAGCTAATAATTTATCAAAACTGATCTCTAAATCGGATAAAGTAGCTATCTATGCGCCAATAAATAGCGAGGTCAATCTGCTCAGCCATTTAGAGATAATTAAAGCAAATTTTTACCTTCTACCTGTAGTGCGAGGCGATACTTTGGAATTCCATGCCTGGAGCCCTTCTGAAAGTTTGGATAAAGGCAAATTTTGCCTAGAGCCTAAATATTCTTCTCCATTAATTCCAGATGTTATAATAACACCATGCCTAGGTTTTGATAAAAACAACCACCGCTTAGGTTATGGTAAAGGTTTTTACGACCGCACGCTTACAAGTAGCATATATAAAAAAGCTTTGAAGATAGGAGTGGCATATTCTCAACAAGAATTAGATGAACTCTCTAATGAGCCTCATGATATTGCACTTGATTTAATTGTAACAGAGCAACCACGTGCATATCCAATTAGAAAAATAATTCAATCCGCACAATTAGAACTAGAGAGTTTAGGGATCTCAACTGCAAGGCTAGATGCTGAGCTGCTGCTTGCGCATTCACTAGGCATGGACAGAAATGAATTATTTTTAAGAAGCGATGAAGCAGTATGCGATCTTAAATTCAAAGCTTTGCTTCACAGACGCAAGCAATTTGAACCCATAGCTTATATATTAGGATACAAGGAATTTTGGGAGCTAAATTTCAAAGTTACCAAAGATACTTTAATACCAAGACCAGATTCCGAACTTATAATTGAAATGGTAAAATCATATTTCCCTAATACATCTTTGCCATACAAAATATTAGACCTCGGTACGGGAACAGGGTGCTTAGGCATATCACTTGCTTATGAATATAAAAATGCTACTGCCACCTTGGTTGATATCTCTTCACAAGCACTTGATGCAGCAAAATACAATGCTAAAAGTTTAGGAATGGAAGATAGAATCTCCACCTTGCAAAGCTCTTGGTTTAAAAATTTAAACCTGCAACAGTTTGATATAATAATTTGCAATCCTCCGTATATTGCAAGAAATGAGATGCTAATGCCAGATGTGCTGGAACATGAACCTCATCAAGCCCTGTTTGCAGATGATGATGGATATTCAGAATACATAGCGATAGCTGATAGTTTACATGATTATATGTCCCCCAAATCCTTAGCTTTCCTGGAATTTGGCCAAGGACAAGGGGAAGAAATCAGCAAAATTTTTCAAAATAAAGGCTATGGCGTCATTGCGATAAAAGCAGATTTAGCAGGTATAGATAGGGTGATTATAATAAATTGCTAACAATGTTTATGTTTGCGTTGATTTAACTTGAATTATTGTGTAGTTTCTTTCTCGCTTAATCAGAGGTATACTTCGTTAATTTGAAAGATTGGAGCGTCGCAGCTAATTTCTCCGCGTCCGCACCTATAAAGTATAGGCTTACGGTGCTCAAATTGCTATTCCTCACGCTTTTTCAAATTTCCTGTTGTCTTTACCTTTTTGCCAACTCTTAATTTACGAGAAGTATATTTATGCTTTCAAAATATAAGTTACCATTTATATTGCTTGCACTAATTTTATTGCCTATGGCATTTGGAAGCCACATACCGCTATATATAAAATCTTTTTTCTATTCTCTAAGCCTTAGTATCAAAGATATTCTTGTTACTTTGCTGCCCATTATAATATTCAGCTTTTTGTTTAATTCCTTAATATCTTTAAAACAGCGCGCAATTTTATTTATTATACTTTTGCTTATAATGGTGGCTACATCCAATTTTATTGCAATAACAATTGGCTATGCAGTGGGCTCAAGTTTCTTGCCATTTTTGGATTTAAACTTACAAGTTCAGCAAGATTCCTCATCACTTACCCCTTTATGGGATTTTATTATACCAAAATTAATCTCTAATGAACCAGCTATTATATTAGGCATAATACTTGGGATATACTTTGCTTTAAACCCTAATGTTACCGTTGAAAAAGCTGCGCAAAAGCTAAACAATTTAGCCTCTACTTTTTTGAAAAAAGTTTTTTTACCTATACTTCCATTATTCATTTTAGGGTTCATTTTAAAGCTAGAACATGATGGCAGCCTCAGCAAAGTCTTCAATACTTACGGCTCTGTTTTAATGCTAGTTGTGAGCACACAGGTTTGCTATATTACGTTTGTCTACTTTATAGCTAGCGGATTTAATTTTATGAAAACCCTTCATTACATAAAACATATGTTACCTGCTACACTTACTGGGTTTTCCACCATATCGAGCGCTGCTACCATACCAGTAAATATTATGTGCACAGAAAAGAACCTTAGAAACCCGAGCTTCGCAAAAATGGTTATTCCAGCTACTGCAAATATCCATACACTTGGTAGCGCAATTGGGTTAACCATTCTCTCCTTGGCCACATTACTTGCTTTTGGACATGGATTGCCGAGTTCTATCAATTTCTTTATTTTTGCTTTTTATTATACTATGGCTAAATTTGCTGTAGCAGGAATCCCTGGGGGTGTTGTGCTAGTTGTTTCTCCACTTCTTGAAACTTATTTAGGCTTCAACGCCGAAATGATTGGGTTAATTACCGCTATTTATCTGATGTTTGACCCATTTGGCACCGCAACCAACGTTACTTGCAATGGCGCCTTTGCTATTATATTTAATAAGGTTTATAAATCTCAAGAGAGCATCCAAGTTGTGGAAGAGGCTAAAGAAATTGCATGATTCATGATTTTTCATTATTAAGATTATCAGAAGTAACATCAACTCAAGATATAGCTAAAGATCTATACGACAAAGGAAGATTAACTTCCCCTACCGTAATTGCTGCAACTAGCCAAACACATGGAAGAGGAAGATATACCAGAACTTGGCTTTCACCCCAGGGAGGCCTTTACTGCTCAATAGGTTTTATTCCAGATGTAAGCATGGAGAAATATTCGCAAATCTCTTATATAGTTGGCATATCTATATGCGAAGCAATTATGCAAATAGAAAGCAGCATTACTCCTAAGTTAAAGTGGGTGAATGATGTTATGATTGAAGATAAAAAAGTTGCCGGCATTTTGTTAGAATTGCATGGTGATGCTCTTATAATTGGGCTTGGCTTAAACTTGAGTAGAGACGACCAAATCACAGATTTAATGGGCACTAGCTTAAGTGAGTATTCCAAAAAATTTGAATTAGAGCGGACCTTAAATACATTTCTCAACAGGTTTAAATACAATTATAATTTATGGTACGAAAAAGGTTTTGAACCAATCAGAAACTTATGGTTAAAAATGGCCTATGGCGTCGGTAAAAACATAACTGTTAATATGCGTAATAAAAGTGACACAGGCATTTTCGTAGGCATTGATGAAGATGGAATGTTGCAACTCTTGAGCAATGATTCCATAAAACCAATCAGCGCTGGTGATGTATTTTTTAATGTTTAATGCAAAAATACTAAATATAATTTCATATATTACAATCAATTAAATGCAAAAGGACACTTTTCCCCCATTTTTTCTTAATTAATACTTGTATATGCCGATATTTTCTATTAGCTTTTGAGAAAATATTAAGAGGAAGTTAAAATGCGTGAAGCTAAACAACAAATGGTACTTGCGAATATTACCAATAAACAAATAGCAGAAATCCCTCAAACTCCTAGGCCTAATAAAACAAGGCCAAATAACTTCGGCTTTGGAAAAGCTGCCGGAGAACCTTCCCCAGGACAAGAAACTGCTCAAACTAGAGGAGAAACCCCTACAGATACACCAGCTCAACCTCCCAAGCAAGAAACACCTGGAAGAATCGTTAGATCAAACTCTTTTGCAGGAACACCTTCTAAAAGGAAATATAATCCAAGCCTTATAGGCGAAAACCCACTTATTTCTTCAGATTCATCCTCTGAAGAATCTAAAGCAGAAAAGCCTAAAACTATTACCAGGCGTCAATCCACAAGCAGTTTTAATGCTAAAGATAAAGTAAAAGCCAAGGCAAGTGCAACACAAATAGCTGTTGATACAATTATACAATTTATTTATTCCAATTTTTCTAAATCTGAAGATGCTAAAAGCAGAATTGCAAAAGCATTAGGTAAAATTGCAAATGATACTAACTACGCAAACAGAAACTATTTATCTAAGTTTAAAGATGTATCAAAAGAATTGCCTAAAGCACTAGTGAATCCAGATAAGAAAATTGAAGAGAAAGATGTCCTTTCAAGCATTGAGCAAGTAGAACTATCAAAAGTAAGCCGCATAAGTAGCGTCCTGCGAAAACTAAATAACACATTTAAAAACAGCGAAAAAGAAAAAGGCAAATTTATTTTCGAATTAGAGGGTGCTGACGTGGTGATTATGCAAGCCCTCACAAAAAAGCTTGAAAAATTAGAGAAAGCTACTTCAAAATTGGAAAATATTACCACTGCTGAATTAAACAAACGCACCCAGCTAGTTGAAAGCTTAAGAACATCAATAAAAGAATTGAACGGAGAAACTTCTAAATTACAAGAAGAACTTGAAGAAGCTAAAAAAGAGCTTGAGGAGCTTCCTAGATTAAGGCAAGGAAATTACACCTTGCAGCAAACTAATGCTAGCTTAGAAGGTGATGTTGAGAAATTAAACGAAGCGCTTAAGAAAAAGGATGAGAAAATTAAGGAAGCCAACCAAGAATTAATGCAAAAGGCAGGTGAGATAGAGGTTTTAGAAAATATAAAACTGCCATATAAGAAAGCATTAGAGAAGATTCAACAATTAGCAGCTCAACTTACTGAATTAGAAGAAAATAATAAATTATTAAATTCATTTAAGGCAACTCTTACTACAACATTGGAATCTACCCAATCTCAATCAAGAGAACTTAATACTAAGATTAAAGATTTAACCACTAATCTCATGACAGCAGAAAAAGCTTTAGAAGAAGCTAAGCTTAAGGAAGAGGACTTAACTAAGAAAAATGAAACCGAAATTAATTTCCTTAAAATGGAAAAAACCAATCTTACTACTGAGCTTGCCAAGCTAGAAAATTTAGATAAGGAAACAAAGATAGAATTAAAAGAAGTGAAAGCTCAACTTGCTGAATCCCAAGAAGAGACTAAAAAATTAGTTGAAGCGAATAAAAATCTAGTAAGTGAGCATGGTAAAGAAGTTTTGGGATTAAGAGCAGAATTGCAAACGCTCAAAGAAGAAAAAGCTACCGTGGAATTAGAGAAAGCTGGGGTAACTTTAGCTAACACAACCCTGGAAGGCAAAAATTCAGAACTTCAAACTCAGCTTGGGGAACAGCAAGCGGCATCTAAAACCAAGGATGCAGAGATTGTTAAGCTTAAAGCAGAGAAAGAGCAACTAGCTAAGCAAGTTTCCACAACGAGCATAGAAGAAACTCAAAACAAACTTTCTGAAGCTGAAACAAAATTAACAGCAAAAGACACTGAAATTGCTGATTTGAATAAAGCAGTTGCTACAGAAAAAGCTGCTAAAGAAGCTGAAGCTATAAAATTTGCTAAAGAAATAGCTGCATACAATGCGAACAGCTGCCTCGCAGCACCTTTCATCGGCGCTGGGCTTAGCCGCTTTATAGGCAACGCATTAGAGTCATATATTGGAAGATTTGCATTTTATACCCCTATCCTACTTGCTCCATCATATGGCAATAATACTACACACTCGCTCGTATTATTAGGGTTAAGCTCAGCGGCATATGATGTGTACAATAATCAAAATGCTAACTATGGCATTGGATTGGCGGCAGCAGCATTGATTGCTTCATATATTTGCGCAACCGCTGCTCGCAGCAAAGATGAAAGCCATACACTTGGCGGGTAAAGTATATAACATTAAATAATAAAAAGGGATCCTTACTGGGGTCCCTTTTTTTGTTTATACCAGATACTTTTCCCCCAAGTAATTTATCCAAAAGATGTGCGCTTATGCCAAATTAATTTTGTGAATTGGTATTATTCAACATTTTGTATAGACTTGATGCTTAGTGCACATATACTGGCCAACCAAGCATTAATTATATCGTGTCTCAAAACAAATTGAGATAGTAAAGCCAGATTTTGGCGAAAGATGCGGATTAATGCTCTATTTATTTTGACATCTAGTATTAGCTGCGACGCGCCAATTTTTTAAATTAACGGAGTATATATAGAAAATGAGAGTTACACATCAAAAACTGGCTAATGGAATGACTATAGCCACTGATGAAATGAGAGAAATTGAAACTGTTTCGATCGTGGTTCAAGTGCAAACTGGTAGCGCTAATGAAACTCCTGCTAACCAAGGGCTCTCGCATTTCTTAGAGCATATGGCATTTAAGGGCACTAAATCTCGTAGTGCATTAGAAATAGCGCAAATCTTTGATGAAATAGGTGGATATTTCAACGCTTATACATCTAGAGAAAAAACAGTATATTATGCAAAAGTTCTTAAAGGGGACGTTCTTGTAGCTGCAGATATCTTATCCGACATTTTGCAAAACTCTTTGTTTGATGAAAAAGAGATCGAGCGCGAGCGTCATGTAATTTTGCAAGAAATTGCGCAAACAGTAGATGCCCCAGATGATTTGATATTTGATCTTTTCCAAGAACATGCATATCCAAATCAAGCATTTGGTAGATCTATACTTGGCACCACAGAACTTATTAAGTCAGTTAATAGAGGGCAAATAATAAAGTATGTGGATGATAATTATTTTTCTGCCAATGTAATTATTTCTGCAGCTGGAAATATAAGCCATCAGGAGTTTTTGAAAATTGCTGAAGAAAAATTTAATCGCCTTCCGGTTTCTGGAAACAAATACTTAGAGGATATAGTATATAAAGGCGGAGAAGTAAGGGTTGAGCGAGACTTGGAGCAAATACATCTAGTATTAGGGTTTGAAAGCGTACCTTATACTGATCCTACATACTTTGATTTCCAGGTTTTAGCTATTATTACTGGCGGGGGCATGTCTTCTAAGCTGTTTCAGGAAATCAGAGAAAAACGCGGCCTTGCTTATAGTGTTTCTGCATTTTGCAATAATTATAGCGAAAGCGGAACTTTTAATTTCTATGTGGCAACTAGTAGCGATAAAGTAAATGAATGTGTAGATGTTATTGCCTCAGAAGTACATAATCTTACCACTTCTATTACCGAAGAAGAAATTCAGCGTGCTAAATCTCAAGTAAGGGCTGGGTTATTGATGAGCCAAGAAAGCTCCATGGCGCGTGCTGAAAAACTTTCAGGAAACTTAGGGGCTTATGGACGATACTTATTTGTTGATGAAATAATGGATAAAATAAATAAGGTAGATAAATCCAGCCTTATAGCTGTAGCGCAAAAACTTTTTACACAAAACAGTACACCTACTCTTGCTACAATTGGGAAGCTTGATACTATCTATAAGTATGATGATATTAAATTAAAATTTAAGTATTAGTCTTTATGGCACAAGCGGTTATCTTAGAGAGTTTTGGCAAACCTGAAGTTATGAAGCTTGTGGACATGAGTTTATCCGCTCCTGGAGACTTTGATGTTCAGGTAGAAAATATTGCGATCGAAGTTAATTTTATAGACCTTTTACAAAGATCTGGAGCTCATCCTATTAAAAGCTCGAGCAAAATACCTGGTGTTAGTGCAGTGGGTAAAATAGTTAAAATGGGCTCTGCTGTTAAAAGTTATAAATTAGGTGACATAGTTGGGTACACCACGTTCGATAATGCTGGTACATATTGCACAGCCAGAAACGTTCACAATCAGCTCTTAGTTAATATACCACCTGAAATTCCTATAAAAACGATGGCAGCATGCTTTTATAAGGGGATAGCTGCGCAGTATTTATGCTGTAGAACTTTTATTGCCCGTCCGGAGATATCGGTACTTGTGCATGTTGCATCTGGTGGAGTTGGTGGATTGATAGCTGGATGGTGCAAGTCTATGGGGGCTCAGGTAATTGGAACAATTGGAAGTGAGGAGAAGCGCAAAGCTGCTTTGGCCAGTGGGTGCGATATAGTAATAAATTATTCTGAAGAAGATTGGGTAAGCAAAGTATTGAAAGCAACTAATAATATCGGTGTTAATGTTGTGTACAATGGTATAGGTGGAGATACTTTTAATGACAGCTTATCTTGTTTAATGCCAAGAGGCACCATGGTGTTGTTTGGTAATGCATCTGGAGATGTGGCCCAACTTGATATGAAAATAGTTTCTGAGAAATCTTTGTTTTTCACAAGACCCTCAATTACTCATTATAAGCGCAACCGGATGGAGCTTTTATTAGGATTTAATGAACTATCTTCTAAAATTATAGATGGCAGCCTTAAAGTAACTCCGCCAATTGAGTTCAAACTATCCGAAGCAGCTGATGCGCATAAGCTGCTTGAGAGCCGGCAGAATAAGGCTTTGCTTATACTAGTTCCATAGTTTTCAAAGGCGTTTTGAAGATGTGTGTGTAAAATAATTGACGTTATACTTGACTATTGCTAGCAAAAAATGGCATAATCGGGCAATGAGTTTAAAGAAACTACTCTTTATCGGGAGCTACCTGCTTTTAGCGTTAGCGCCTTAAGGTGTCCTTAAGAATTATTTTTTTGGTGCTAGATGGGAGTTTTTATTATAAAGCTCTAAGATGCGCTTGCGCATAAATACACTAAAATAACATAAGGAGACTTCTATGAATATCGGCACAGTAAAATGGTTCAACTCTACAAAGGGATACGGCTTCATTCAACCTGAAAATGGTGAAAAAGACGTTTTCGTGCACGTGAGTGCAGTAGAGCGTGCTGGATGGAAAGACCTAAGAGAAGGTCAACGTCTACAATACGAACTAGCAACTACTGGCGGAAAAACTTCTGCAACTAATTTGCAAGAAATTGATTAATATCAAATCTTAAGAATTAAAGTGTTAAGAGCTAACAGCTCTTAACACAAAGTGGAGTAGAAGAAACGCTTGCTTAAACTTTTACAAGAAAATACTTCTACTTCTTTTATAACAAGTGACAAAATAATTTGGGTAAAATTATAGTTATACACTTCTCGTAAATTAAGAGTTGGCAAAAGCTATAACCGACAGGAAATTTGGAAAAGTGGTAGGAGCAGCAATTCGAGCACCGTAAGCCTATATTAATACGTGCGGATGCGGAGAAATTAGATGCGACGCCCCAATTTTTCAAATTAACGGAGTATACACTCAATTATCCTTGTGACTTAGCATTATACTTATACTGATTTCATTTTTATTTGGGCATATGTGCTGGAATTAGTATTAGTAAGCTTTTGCCTAATCAAAAAGATTATCGCAATTAGCTGATATATATTCTTCGTAAATTAAGAGTTGTCAAAAAGTATAGACGACAGGAAATTTGAAAAAGTGGTAGGAGCTGTAATTGCGAGCACCGTAAGCCTATGTCAATAGGTGCGGATGCGTAGGAATTAGCTGCGACGCCCCAATTTTTCAAATTAACGGAGTATAACTAAATCTACTTTCCCACATAGGTGGTAATTTCAGATCTTTAATGTTGATCGTAAAATTATTTATCAATTTCACATAGCATTAAACATCTAAGGCATGCCCACAAATATTAATGAAAATGGTATATAAAAATGTTAAATACAAAAGCTGCTGTTGAAAATACAGATATTGAAACAAATTCATTTCATGAATTTGACCTACATCCTCTAGTGCAATCTTCTTTAGACCGCATGAAGTTTAAGGAACCAACTCCTATTCAGCAAGAATCTATTCCGCTTGTGCTTTTAGGGCATGATATTCTAGGCACTGCCCAAACAGGTACTGGTAAAACTGGTGCATATGGAATCCCACTTATTTCTAAACTAATTGCTAATCAACAAGACACAGCTCTAATACTTGCGCCTACGCGTGAATTAGCTGCCCAAATTATGACATTTATGAAAAATTTATTGGGTGATAAAAGCTCCATTAAAATTTCTTTGCTAATAGGCGGTGATTCTATGTCTAAGCAACTTTTTCAATTGCGAGCTAAGCCTAGAATTATAGTTGGTACACCTGGTCGTATTAATGACCATTTAAAGCGCAATAGCTTGAACCTTTCTAGAACTTCTATATTGGTTTTAGATGAAGCTGACCGCATGCTTGATATGGGCTTTGGGATTCAAATTGATGAGATTTTAAAATCAATCCCAGAAAGCAAACAAACGCTTATGTTTTCTGCGACATTGCCTAATGAGATAGTAAAGCTTGCTGAAAAATATCAGAGAGATCCAAAGCGAATTGCTATAGGCGAAGCAAATTCCCCAGTTTTAAATATTGAACAAGAAGTGGTGCGCACACAAGATGCTCATATGTATGATGAATTAACCAAAAGACTTGATGATTGTGATAAATCTACAATAGTTTTTGTTAATACAAAATTTGGTGCGGATAAGCTTGCCACAAGATTACGTGATGCTGGCTATATTGCACAAGCGATTCATGGAGATATGCAGCAACGCAAACGAGAAAAAGTTATTGCAGCATTCAGAGATGGGCGTAACAAAATATTGGTTGCAACTGATGTTGCCGCTAGAGGCTTAGATGTGCCAAGTGTTTCTTTAGTGGTTAACTTTGGGTTACCTCAAGCACCTGAAGATTACATTCATAGGATTGGTAGAACGGGTAGAGCTGGCGCCAAAGGTAAGGCTATTAGCTTAGTTACTCCATCCGATAATCGCAAATGGAGAGCTATTGAAAAATTGATTGATACCGGATCTAACAGCAGTGAAGAGATGAGAGGAAATGCTCGTGGTGGTAATCGAGATGGTGGAGGAAGGTCTTTCTCTAAGCGCCCACATCATGGCCAAGATAGGTTTAAGCCAAGAGGTGGCGGTAACAGTAGGTTTGGTAGGGGTGGAAATTCATCCTTTGAAGACTCACCTAAAAGATCTGAAGGCAATAAAGTTGTAGATATTAGAGAATATAAAGAGTCACGTTTCAAAAAATCAGAGCCTAGAAGAGAAGGCGGTTTTAGAGAAAGAAGAGCCGAGGATGATTCTAGAGGCAGAAATTTTGGTGGTTCTAAGGAAAGAAATTTTAGAGGCGGAGAATCTAAAGATAGAGGTTTCAGAGGTGGGGAATCCAGAGGTAAAAGCTTTGGTGGATCTAAGGATAGAGGCTTCAAAGGCGGAGAGTCTAGAGATAGAAATTTTGGCGAGTCTAAAGATAGATGTTTCAGAGGCGGGGAATCCAGAGGTAAGAGCTTTGGCGAGTCTAAGGACAGAGGCTTTAGAGGTGGAGAATCCAGAGGCAAAAGCTTTGGTGGCGCCAAAAAGCAGTATAATGGAGCTAGGGGCTCTAAGCCTGCAGGCTCTGGCAGTGCGCGACCTGGTGGCAATAGAGCAATTTTGCGCAAGAAATCTTCTTAAGTTTTAATGGAAAATTTTTTGATACGCTTTCAAGCGTAGTTATACCATTTCCGCACTTATCTCCAATTTTAATCTTGGAGATACTATAGTAATTTGAGTTGAATTAGCGCAATAAATATGATGTGGCAAATTAACTTAACCCGTTAAAAAGCAATAATGCAGACAGCGACCCCGCTGTTTGTTAATACTTAACGTTCCGCCATTTCATTTGACGTTCCGTCACTTCATTCCCCGCAAGATCTTTATAAAAGATCTTGCGGGCCGGGTTCTTTGGGTATAAGTGTTGAAAGTGAAAAAATAAGGAGTAAAAATGCATTCGAAGAACCAACAAGAAGATGGAAAAATGAATACATTAGAAGAGATAATGGGAGTAATATCAGAGAATAAGCTAAAAGAATTAGCAGATCTATATAAAGTAAATAAGTATAATAACCTCAGCTCGATATAAGTGGCTAGTAAGCTGTTGGTAGCAAACGATTTGTTTAATATTTGATCTTCAAATAAATTGCCTTTAAATAATTTTTAATAATTCTCTTCCCGCTGACGAAGTCAGCAGAAGCTCTGGCCATGGGTGCAATTTATTTTATAGTAATTTAACGTCAGTTATGGATAAGGGAAGAAGGGAATTTAAAGGCGGGCTTATTTTTTCTGAAAGAATATGCAATTAAACAAGCAATGGCATTAACAAAAAA
>JAQSWL010000097.1 GCA_029266655.1 Candidatus Midichloriaceae bacterium
TCCTGATAGAGTTATAGAATTGCTCAAGATAATGCATAACTTACAAAAGAGTTGGGATTTAGCCGAACTTAATGAAGAGGTTAATAAATGTTTTATCAAATGCATACCTTATATAAATAGAGAGTATGATGAATCAAGTATAGAATATCTCAATATTGGATTTGGTTTAATTGAAGAAAGGCTAAACTCTCTTATAAACCAAAGCCAAAAAGATTTAATTCGAAAAGCCTTAAGAAGCCAGCAAAGTATTCAGGAATGGCAGGGAGATTTTCTATTATTAATAAAACAAGAAAATTCTTTATCAAGTAGTCTAATAAATAAAAAAAGGCAGAATGCGATTGCTGATATAAGCTATGCAGAGGAAAGATCTGAGGATTATTATCAAGGATTAAAAGAATATGGAGAGATTTTAGTACTTTTAGGAGAATATGAGAATGCAGCAAGATGTTATGATACAATTATGCGAAAAGCTAATGGTAAAATAAAATGTGAAGCAAAAGCAAAGCTTGAAGAGTTAGAAGCAAAGGTAATTTTAAGTGTCTCTAGTTGTTCAGCAAATGAGGTTTTAAGAAATATTAATAATTATAAAGTTGATAATTATAACTTTGAGAAAGTAAGGTCTATTATCATAAAGTTAAGAGAAGCAGGAAATTTATTTTTACAAGCAGGAGAATATAAATCAGCAGCTACAATTTATCAAAAAGTGCTTACTATAATACAAAGCTCTATAGGTTTAGGAAATTACATAGATCAAGAATTATTTGAGTTAGAAAGAGATATATTTATTAAATTTGCTTATGCATGTAATGGGCAGAAGAAGAATATAAATAGCTTAAATAAACATGAAGCTAAACTAAGAGAATTGAGGGAGGAACAGAAAGAGCTCATTAATAATAGCCTAATTGAAGTACAAGAAAAATGGAATAGAGATTTTGAGGCATTACTTAAAGAAATAGTAAGCGAAGCAGAAACCCAACTTGGGAGCCTCTATAAGTGTGCAATAATATCCATAGGATCACTTGCAAGAAGAGAGGCATCATTATATTCAGATGTGGATCTGATGATAGTAACTCAAGACCAAGTTAAAGAAGAAAAGAATATAACATATTTTAAAGCACTAATAGATTTGATCAAAGTAAAGATCATAAGCTTAGGTGAAATGCTAAGTTTACCAGCAGGAGTTAAAGAAAAAGAAGTAAAAGGTAAAATAAAGCTGCATTATGATATAGCAGGGTTTTTCCCAAACATTGAAAGAGCTATATGTATAGGGACTGCCAAGGAATTAATAGAAGATGTGGCTATAGAGCATCAGCATTATCAATACCAAGCAGCGATTCAAGATACCATATTATTAAATGCAGGAGAAGATGCTAATAAGCTTTTTCAGGAATATCAGGAGATATTAGCAAAAAGGAATGAACGCGCCAGATCAAGTATTGTAGAGCAATTAGAATTGGAATATTGTAGAGCAATTAGAATTGGAAGCTTTTAAGTTAGAGAAAGAGTTTAGTGAAATAGATATAAAAAATCAAATGCTTAGATATCCAGTATTATTGATAAATAGGTTATTCGCTTATTATAATTTGCACATAAATAAACATGATAAATCACCAACAATAACAGAGTATAAAATAGATGAATTAGTCAAAGAAAGTAAAAGGAGAAATATCGATTTAGATAAGCTAGAGGGATGGGAAGATTTTCTGCTTTATTGTTTTAGTGAGGAAAGAGCAAAAGGATTAAAGAGATGGCCTAAGCTTGGTTATGAATTAAGGATAAAAGCACATTTCTTATACGGATCTTCAGAGGATGCTTCTGAGTTGGTATATGTAGATAAGGATAAGGATAATGGTAAGATTTATTTAATAAATGAAGAAGGAAGGCATGATATATATGAGCTAGAAGAATTTGAAGAGCTTTATGAAAAAGAGATAAAGCCTCTATATAGGAGGTTAGTAGAGCTATGGATTAAGTTAATAGATGCAAAAAAAGCAGAAGAGGTATCGAAAATACTAAGAGAGGAATCGGTTAGGCTTTTACAGAAATATGAGGGAACTGGGAATATAGAATATGCACAACAAGCAAATTGGTATTATGAAAAAGCAGTTGGGTTTGACTTGGAAGGTAGCGAGAAGGCATGGATAGAGTCGATAAAATGCTTAAGCGACCCTGCAAGATTAACAGGATATAGATTAGAGATTGTAGGTAATAATCAAAGTATAATAAGGTTGCCATTAAAAGAAGAGATAGAGAAGCAATATTTAAATCCAGATAATCACGAGATTGAAGGAAGAAGGAACGTAATCAAAGTTAATATAAATGGGCACTATTTCCATATTAAAGAATGCCCAGAAGCACCAGGAATGGAATACGCTGTTAGTTCGTTATCCCATCTATTATTTGGCTATACAACAACCCCATTTAGCATAATTGCAAAATTAACTAAAGGTAATGGGGAGACAATTCCAGTTTTGATAAGTAGAACAGTGATAGGAAGTAATCTTGAATGCGAAACTGAAGATGATTTGAAAGACATAGATAGCGAAAGTTTTGGATTAAGTTTCATAAGAACGTTGCTTACCAACCCAGATGATGATCAAGCCGGGAATTATAAGGTGCAAACCACCCAAAGTCCTATAGGAGAAAACAAAAATAGATTAATGTGCATTGATAACGAC
>JAQSWL010000027.1 GCA_029266655.1 Candidatus Midichloriaceae bacterium
TACTCCATCTTTCTCTTTAATTGATACCTGTCTACCAATTATACTAAAGTATTCGCCTAAAGGCGAGGGTGTTTTCCCATCCCACATAACTACATAAATTGAGACAGTAATGCCAGATTTTGGCAAAGTGCGAGGGAAAAAGTAGCTGAATATTTTACATATTCATCAAATTTTTACCAAGTGAATTTGCCAAAAGATGCGCTTTAATGCACTATTTATTTTGAGATTTAGTATTTATCAAAAAAGTTTTTTGCGATAGCTGAAAGCATGTTAGTATCAATATCAGTTATTTATTTATCTGGAGTGTGTAGGAATGAAAACCCAAAGGCCAGAAGTTAACAAAACTAAAGAATCTACCCCAGAAATACAATTGGAAAGGGCAGGGCATAATAAGGTACATAAGCTTCCAATTTATTTTTTGATATCACTAAACATCATTATCTTATGTTTGGCGGGTGTGGCAGCTCAGCAAATATTATTTGTGCCCCAAAATCCTCCCCAATTAGCTGTGGATTTAGGAAGAGTAATGCACGAACTTAACGACATTAAGCGTATTTCTACAGAATCGAAAGATGTGGAGAAGCAGTCACATGAATTTTATCAAAAAGAAGAGCAATGGAAAAAGATGTCGGAAAGATATCATCTAATGTTACTTGCAAATGTAATAAAGAAAAAAATAATATTAGGTGAGGGGTATGCTCAGGAATTGGAAGAAATGAAAAAATTTTCTTTGGCTCACGATGATGCGAATTACCAGATTTTATTGGAATACATGTCCGCCAGATTAAATGTGAAGACGTTAATTGCAGGTCTTTATGATGTAAAAAATACAGGCAATAATAAGCAACAAATTGCCTCCCAAGGTTTTATAGAATCTATCAAGCATTTTTTTAATGGACTATTTGTAGTACAAAAATTAGAAGGTGAAAAAATACGTGCAACAAGTAATGAGATAATATCTTTAATGGTTGAGTTGTTGTTAGATGAAGAAATTGAGGCAGCTTATATTGTTGCAAATAAATTTCGCCAGGTTAACGAAGATATAGCTAACTTGGCTGAAAACCTAAAGCCTGCAAGAGATGCATTAATAGCAGTAGATAAATTGAGTAGTATATATGGTTAAATCTATTAGCTTACTGATTTTATTTTCATTCATTGTGGTATCCGGATATTGGCTTGCTATCAATAGCGGTGAATTAACTATTTTGATATTAGATTACCAGATCAAAACTAATTTGGTGGTGGCATTCTTATGTTTAATAATGATAATAGTTACGCTGTTTCTTACGGTGTGGCTATTTAAAGGAATTATAACGCTACCTAGTAAAATAAAAAATTATTTACTTGAAAAGAAAACATTGAATTTGCTTGCAGCGCAACGAAGCTTAATTATTTCTATGAGCTGTAAAAATCATCTAGATACAAGGAAGTTTGCTGGGAGAATTGCAAAAGTGGCCGATGATGCTTCTCTTAAAGAAGTATGCGAAATATTGAGTTATGATATCAAGAGTCAGGAAAATATAGAGCTGCTTAAATCTAAAGTTTCCTCTAAAGAAGCTCTTTATTTACTGAGTTTATTCCTATTGGAATTAACTATACAACAGGAAAATTGGCCTAAAGCTAGACTTGTTTTAGAAGAAATGTGGGCTAAATCTCAAGATGAAAAAATTATGCGTACTTTAATAGAGATGTACATAAAACTTGAGAGTTGGGCAGATTTAGAGGAATTCGTTGATAACAACATTAATAAATTTACCAGGTCTCAAGCTGCTGCTATAAGGTGTATTGTTCGATATAATCTTGCTAAGGAGGCTTTGAGAGAAGGTGAAATTGCTACAGCTTTTGAAGACCTTGTAGATTTGCTAAAGATATATCCGAAGTTTCGTTATGCATTTTCGCTGTTGGTTGATATCTGCATAAAGCATAAGATTAAAGGGCGTATTTTAGGCATTGCTAGAAGTTATTTTGCGCGCAATCAGAGTACTGAAGTTACTATTGCAATAATCAGGCTTGTGGAGTTATTTCCAAGCGATAAGCTTTATGAGTTTGCCTTGCGAATTAGCTCTGATAATGAGGGCTCCTTAGAAGGGAAGATAATTCTTGCTCAATTTGCTTTAAATGCGCGTATGTATGACCAAGCGTTTAGAGAGATATCTGATTGCTGTAGCGTTCATGGTAAGACCACTCGTATTTGCTTGTTAATGGCCGAATTTTGCCAGCGTACTCAAGGTGTTAACATGGAGTCCATAGATTGGATAAAGAGTGCCCTTACTGCAACTAATGATATTGTGCCGCAGCAACTTTATTTAAATGTAAAAACCTTAGAAATAACTGATAAGCCTAGTGCAAACAAAGTTGTAGAGTTATTTAGGTAATGGCGTGCCCTAAAGGATTCGAACCTTTGACCCACAGCTTAGAAGGCTGTTGCTCTATCCAGCTGAGCTAAGGGCACATTAATAGCAAATCTCAAAATAAATAGAGCATTAAAGCGCATCTTCTGGCAAATTCACTTGGTAAAAAATTGATGAATATGTAAAATATTCAACTGCTTTTTCCCTTAGCACTTTGCCAACATCTGGCATTACTGTCTCAATTTATTTATGAGATTTGGTATAAAAGATTGAAGCAGCATAATTAAATTAGGTTATAAGTCAAGAACTATTGCAAGCAATATCTTCCGTTAATTTAGAAAATTGGAGCGTCGCAGCTAATCTCTCCGCGTCTGTACCTATTAAGTATAGGCTTACGGTGCTCAAATTGCTGCTACTTCCACTTTTTCAAGCTTGGAATTATCTTTCCAACCCCCTACCTTCAGTGAGCTTCTGGCTTAAGTAATCAAAGATCTTTTCGGCTAATCCCTTGATATTACTAAATTTATAACAAGCCAGACCTACTAAACCTATACCTATTGCAGCACTGCCAAGAAGCCTCGGCATGGTTACTTTTTCCATAGATGAATAACGTGCATTAAGATAGCTGACACAATTTCCATATACAAAACCCCTTTCAAGTATGTCCCTTTGCCTGGCTAACTCTTGCTCCTGAACTTCCCTTTGCTTGGCTAATTCTTGCTCCTGAACTTCCCTTTGCTTGGCTAACTCTTGCTCCTTTAGCGGTCGTTTCTTGATTAATTCTACAGCATCTTCCTTCAAATTTCCCTTGATGAGCTTACAATCATCCTCAAAGCCCTCTATAGAAGGTGCATTCTCTATGAAGAGTTTTAAAAGGGCTTCTTTATATTCTGTATCATTTATTTGCGGCTTAAACCCAAAAATCATTGCGGTTGTTGGCGAAGTAGGGAAAAAGCCCATTGTTCCCTTTTGACCTTCTTTCTTATGCATATCACTTTTGCATATGTATTTAAAAGAGCTTATATTTTCATTTTTACCACCAGGACGCAAAACGGAAACAAGCACGCTATAAAGATCTATCCCTTCTTCTACACAAGCTTTAGCTATTTCAATCCTGCCAGATCCTAAAATTCCCATACAAAGAGCGGAATCTATTTGTTTAGACCCTTCTCTCTTTTCTAAAAGCCCATATATAGCAACTTCTGTATATAGATTTCCATCGTCTGATATTTCTTTAGCTTTATCAATTGTCTGTTCAATAATCGTACCCACTGAATTGCCAGGGTTAGTATTACAAATTTCCTGCCATTTTTGTTCTAATAATTCTGTATCAGTCTTGTATTTATATTTCATAACATCTAAATTATTTTAGTTATTTTATAAATTTTACACGCAAACTAAATATATTTCAATAATAATTTTTACTTTTTAATCTATATAACCCCTAAATTCTCAATCAATTCCTCCTCGAGTTTTTTAGCGTCTCGATGTTGGGGAGTATGGGGAATGGATGGTATACTCCGTTAATTTGAAAAATTGGAGCGTCGCAGCTAACTTCTCCGAGTCCGCACCTATTAGTATAGGCTTACGGTGCTCGAAGTTGCTGCTCCTCCCACTTTTTCAAATTTCCTGTCGTCTATACCTTTTGCCAACTCTTAATTTACGAGAGGTATATTAATTATTCTGTCAATGCTTCTAATTTTGGCGAGGCATATAGTGGATAAAGGCCAAGCACAAAATTTAATATGAGTGCCTAGCTCGGTCCATAAATTTTCTTTTAAGGTGATAAGGGTAGATGATAGATCCTCCCCGTCTAAAAGCTTTTCGTGCCAAGTAAATGTTTGTTCAACAAAATCATCCGGTAGCTTTACTTCTAAAGATGTATGAAGACTTATTAAATATTCAGCACGGGTAAATTTATTAGATAAAACCTTATACGCCTTGTTAATGATAGCTGCTTTTTCTGTTGCTTTGCTTTTCTCAATTTCGGGTTTATTTATAAAATTATCTGGGTGAATAGACTTTTGTAATAAGAAATAAGTTTTCTGAAGGCTTAGGGAGTCTAAGTCAAGCTGCTTGGGCAGCCCAAACAACTCGAAATAATTTGTAACCTCTGATATTTCCATTTTTGTTAACCAAAAATATTTTTTAAATAATCGTGATAATAATCCACTAACCATAGCATAGTGCTGCCAAGTATCATCATAAAAATAACGGATTGCACTAGTATTTGGATTGGCATTAAAATAAAGAAAACTTGCATTTGCGGCATAAGTCTGGAAAGTATGCCGGCTCCTAAGTTAAGAAATATGCCAACCATAAAAAATGGTGCTGAGATCCGTACTCCAAGATTAAAAGCATCCGATGATGCTTTAGTTACTAGGTCTACAAAGCTTCCATAATTTTGGATAAAAAAACCAAAAGGGAATAAATTATATGATAATTTTATGGATTTTATAATCAGCAAATGCATATCTGTTGCGATTAAAAGCATTGTAAAACTCATCATTAAAAAAGCTCCATACGCACTCCCCTGAGTGTTGTTGATGGGATCAAAGATCATTCCGCTAGAGAGCCCGGATTGGTAAGAGAATACTAAACCAGCAACGTGAATAGCGCTTTGAATTATTTTGATCGCAATGCCGATAGAAAGCCCAACCATTACCTCATTAAAAATTAATATTGCAAATTCTGCGGTTTTTTCTGGTTTTACAGGTAGCTGAGACTCTATAGTGCTCATAATTACAAAGCTTACAAATAGTGAGAAAATAAGACGTATACGCACAGAGATATTCATATCCCCAACAGCGGGGACAAACATACATAAAGTGCCCACCCGACAAAAGATGAGCAGCAACGCAAATATGAAACTATCTGTTATTTGATATTGCATTTATTATTGGCCTGCATAAATTTTTCTCGTGTCTTTATAAGACGCGTTGTTCTGGATATCCCATAAATTATTGACATCAAGAAACCTTCTGCGCCAAGAAATATATATTTTTCAACTAGATATGATCTTAGAAATGTCCAGAATGGCTCGCAAAATATTCTGAGTAAACTAGGGCATCTTCCCTTAATGAACATATCTTCTGCCTGCATGCTGGTATAAAAATTAATTTTCTCTAATGCATGGGTAAAAGATCGAAAACATCTATGCATTATTTTGTGTTTGAGATGGCCTGCCTTTCCTACGTTTACTATTACAGAATCATGAACTTTGCTAGCTTTAAACCCAGCTTTGGATTTATTATAAAGCCTTGTTACTATTTCTTCAGGGCCAAAGCTACGTTCAGACATTTTTTGAAATCTAGGCAAAAACTTCACCGCTATTCTATATGCCGAGTGTTTATTGATAACATCTCTTTCAAACAGGCTTATAATCTCTTTCTGTAAAGCTGGAGACACTTCTTCGTCGGCATCTATATTCAAAATCCATTCATTCTTACATAGTTTTTCTGCAAACGTTTTTTGTGGCCCATAGCCATGCCACTGATTGAATAATACTTGATCAGCACCACATTCTTTTGCAATTTCAGTTGTTTTGTCTGTGCTGCCACTGTCGACAACTATTATCTCGTCCACCCATCCTTTTACGCTATTTATTGCATATTTAATTCTATCTTCTTCGTTTTTTGTAATAATAAAAACGGATATAGGGAGTTTGCCTTTTAAATTTTTAGTACTTTTTTTCATTTGCCTGTGGTATAAAATGAATCAATAATTTTGTAATTTAATTACTAGCAATGCTTTACTTAGTCCGCAAGCTTAATGAATCAATAATAGTGAATAATGATATTGAGATCAAGGTGGTTGAAATCTCCAAAGGCTCGGTTAAGTTAGGTATTACTTTTCCTGCAAACACAAGTGTATTAAGAAAAGAGCTGCATGATAGAATCAGTCAGGAAAATGTTGAAGCAATTAATTCTTTCAAAAAGCCTACAGAATAAATACTGCTAGCTTATCAGCTGTGACGCTCCAATTTTTCAAATTAACGGAGTATAGTTATCAAATAGATTTCGTAGGTATTAAAGATTTTATTTTATCGCTGCAGTTAATAAGTGCTTCCACAGTTGCTTGCAATTTGGGGCTTGCCGATTCTAAAGCCCTTGCTACCTCTTTCTCAGCCATTCTATCATTATAAATTCTTTGCAAATCTATTGGTCCCTTAGCCTTATCTATAGCTTCTCTAGTTGTATTTAGTTCCACGCCAGCTTCTTTAAGTAAATCTAATGCCTTAGATGCCTCTATATTTTTGGTTGTGGAGGCTATTAAAAATGATGCACAGGAATTTAAAAGCTCTGCAAATGTTGCTAAGATTTTTGGCGCAGCTCTATCAATTGCTTCTTTTATTGCAAACCCTACAGCTTCATATTTTTCGCCAATAGATTTACCTTGTCTGTTTGATTTAATTACATCATTTGCCAGCATATTTATTTCGCCTGCTATATTATGTGAGCCAATAAGATCGTTTATTGCGATATTAACGGAAGCCTTTGCGAACTTTTTATCAAGCTCACGAAAGCCAATTGGCAAATCATCGAAAAATGCTGAGTTCAATTTAATATGGATCTTTTGCTCTGCAAAATATTTTTCCATAACGGCTTGTGTGCTGTTTATTAAATTTTGCTCAAACTCCGTTTCGGTGCATTCTCCATTTAAAAAGCTTAAAATATTTTGTTTTAGCGCTTCTTTAAGCAGCGCATGTACATCTTTCATTTTTGTAACTCCACCTAGTTTAGATGGTATTAATTGTACTTGCACCTAGTTAACAAAGGGTTAATTTCTCTAAAACTTTAATTATATTGATATAGCTTTTGTTTGCTTTTAGGTAAAATAAGTTTTAAAATGCATTTGTAAAACATAACATACTCATTTTGGCGTTTATGTCCTTGAGCTCTATCTATAAGAAAATCCCACCGTATTTACCAGATTTGGCTGATAATTTTAAAGCTATGTTTATAGACTTTAAGCCTGAAGTTATTACGGAGGAGCAGTTTATATCTGTTTCACTCGCTATTTGTTATGTGTTAAAAAATGAGTTTTTACTTAATAATTTTAAGGCAGAAGCTATTTTATGCTTAGACGCTAGTAGCATATCTTGCATAAAATCAGGCGTTGTTATGCTTGCGCGTGATAGTGTGTTTTATAAGTTTACCAGTGCTTCTTGCAATGAGCAGATAAAATCCTCCAAAATAGCTTTAAATGAAGAAACAATTGCTAATATGAATACAGACCATATAACTCTGTATATGTGCTTGCTTGCTGCTTCCATATTGGATAATTGTACTCGCAATATGGAGGCTTACACTAGCATGTTATTAGCAAGGGGTATCTCTGAAGATGTTATGCTGCTTATTGCTAAAATGGCAGCGGTTTTAAAAGCTGTATCTGAGTCATACGGGATTGAGGCGATAAGAAATTATGAGTTCACCCCAAGAGGGGAAAATATATAAATGAAATTGAAAGTAGCGATTATTGGTAAGCCAAATGTTGGTAAATCCACTTTATTTAATAAGCTATGTGGAAGGCGCTTAGCTATAACTCATGATAGGCCTGGTGTAACTAGAGATTCTAAAATCAGCTCTGCAAGCTTAGGTAATTTGGAATTTGATTTAGTTGATACAGCGGGGCTAGATAAAAGTAATGATGACCTGACTCAGAAGATGTTTGCGTTTAGTATTGCCAGCGCCCAAGAAGCTGATGTTATTATATTTATGATAGATGGCAGAAATGGCGTTAATTCTGATGACAGGATGTTTGCAGACAAGGTGCGAAAGCTAAGTAAGCCAATTATCGTGGTTGTGAATAAGGCGGAAAATCCAAAGATGATAGATCAAAATCAAGTTTATAAACTTGGCTTTAAAGATATCGTATTTATCTCTGCGGAGCATAAATTAGGTTTTGCTGATTTAGAAGAGAAGCTTGTAGTTTATGCCCCTAAACCTAAAGCTAGGCAAGATGAAGAATTGCTAGAAGCTAATGGGAAGTCGATAAATTTTGCAATAATTGGCAGACCTAATGCAGGAAAATCAACGCTGTTTAATAAATTATTAGGCTTTGAGCGCACCATTGTATCTGATGTAAGTGGTACAACTAGGGATGCAATTTCTCATAAATTTAATTATAAAGGGCAGGATATTGAGATAATTGATACTGCAGGCCTGCGTCGCAAAGCTGCTATTACAGATTCTGTAGAGCAACTTTCTACAGTGGAAAGTATTAACGCTATAAGGAGATCGCACCTAGTAGCACTGGTGATCGATGGAACATGCCCACTTGAAAAACAAGATTTCAGTATTTTGCGTGTGGCGATCAATGAGGGCAGGGGGGTGATACTCATCATCAACAAGTTTGACCTTATCAAAGACCACAAAGCTTATAAGTTAGATATAGAAGAATATGTAGCTGAAAAAATGTTTGAGTTAAAGGGGCTGCCTATTATTTATACTTCTGCGCTTAAAGATAAAAAATTCGATAGAATTTGGCTTGCAGTTACAGAAGTTATGGGCGTATTCAATAGAAAGATCCCAACTGGGGCTTTAAACCAATGTTTGGACAGAGCCGTGAGTATGCATATTCCGCCACTCGCAAGCAATGGTAGAAGAATAAGGCTTAAGTATGTAACGCAAACTGCATCGCGCCCACCTACATTTACCATCTTTGGTAATATGGTTTCTCAGTTACCAGATAGCTATATCCGCTATTTGTATAATTCTATTCGTGAAGCATTTTCACTTTTTGGGGTGCCTATAAGGCTTAAGTGTAAGAGCGGCGCTAACCCTTATGAGGGTAAGAGTAAGAAATAGTTTATATATCGCTTCAACTATAACGCTTTAGCTATAAATTTTATTAAAAATCAAAATGTTAGTCATCTTGCTTTAATTAAGCTATTTTGTTAAAATTTATATATAGATTTTGGCATAAATTATCTTTTATGAATGCAAGGTATAGCATAAGTGAAATAGCTCGTAATTCTCTGCTTAGAGCGATGCTGGTTGATATTCCTATAGCTGCGGTAGTTGCTCCTTTAGATGATCCTAAAGTTCCAATGTTAGGAGTTATGGGTTTAACTTTACTTGGAGCTTCAACTAATTATATGATTCGCAGTGTGAACAAGATGTGTGGGTACCCTAATATTGGGTCAATATTAGGTGGGTCATTTTACCATTCTGTCATTGATGGCATATCATTAAAAAGTGTTTTTGAAGGATCAGCTAGGCAATTAGGGTATGAATTTAATTTAAATTATAACCCATATATTAATCAAATAGGAGGAATAATAATCCCTGCTATAGCAATTGAAGCTGGCCAAAGCTTGCTTGAGAATCATACAGTTTACGGAGGTATGCTAATAGGTCTTTATGTGGGCGTGGCTACAGAAGGTGTATATGAGCCATTGATAAAATATTTAAATACACCAAGTAGTTCAAATAATATTCGCCGTGATATTATTTAAGAATACTAGTTATTACAAAGGATTAGGTTTATTAAGATTTAGCTCCTTAGCAAAACTGCTTGCAAATCTTCTCAAACATCAAGCTAATTTCAGACTTGGGTTTATAGTAAGTTAAAGGGCGAGCATTACTGTTTGCTTCATCTAATTCCCTGCTTATTGGAATTTCCGCAAGTATTTTAGTTTTGAAAGCTTTAGCTAGTTTTTGGCTCGCGCTTGAGTCCCCAAACAAATGGTTTTTCTTGCCATTTGCTTCTAATATATAACTGTAATTTTCCACAATCCCTATTAGCGGAATATCTAATTTTTTTAGCATAGTTAGGGCTCTTTTTACATCTGCAACTGCTAATCCTTGGGGGCTAGAAGCCATAATTGCACCATCTATCTCATAATTTTCAGCCAGGCTTAGGTGAACATCACCTGTGCCGGGAGGGGTGTCTATTATCAAATAATCTAAATTGCCCCAGTTGGTAAGCCTTATTAGTTGATACAGCATTTTAGTAGTCATCGGTCCGCGCCAAATAAGCGCATCTTCTGCGCCCACTAAAAATCCTACAGACATCATCTTGATACCGAATTTTTCATGCGGAAGCATTAAGCCATTTTCAAGCACAGGCTTTTTGGAAATGCCAGATAAAGAGGGGAGAGAAGGGCCATAAATATCAACATCAACTATCCCAACCTTTTTACCCATTTGTGCAAGCGAAATTGCCAAGTTAAATGCTATAGTTGATTTTCCAACTCCACCTTTTCCAGATGCAACTATAATTATTTTCTCAACTCCAGCCACCTTTTTGCTATTAGTGTTTGTAAAAATTATTTGGTAGTTTTGATTTGAGGTATTCAAAGCTTCTGTAGCCTTTGCCGCAAGTGGTGTTAAGGAGGTTATTAATTCCTTAGGCGGTGCTAAGGTAATTAGAATTTTATCTTTCATCTCTGTAATTGATTCTACATAAGAGGATAGTTTAAAAGAGGATAAAATTTCTTGTATGCGGGTATTATTATGATTGGACATTTGAGGCAATTGGTATAGTCTTTGATGGTATATTAATATAAAGTTTTAATTTTGCTAATATAAAGATAATGAAAAAACGCTTAATAATACTCTCAGACAAGTTCCGCAACCCGTGGGACGGTGACAAAAATGGTTCATCAAATGATGACTTTGAAGATCTATTTAAAAAAGGTCAGGAGAAGATATCAGATATATTTGGTGGTAGACGTTACTCTGGTGGCAATGGCGGTAACGGCGGTGGAATGCCAGATTTCGTGAATAAAAAGCTTTTATGGATGGCCGCTGCAACCTTGTTTACTGCCTGGATATTGAGTGGTTTTTATACCATCCAGCCTGATGAAGAAGGTGTAGTGATGACACTAGGCAAATACAGCCGCACAACTCCTTCAGGGTTAAACTATAAATTGCCAGAACCAATTGAAACAGTTACTAAAATCAGTGTTACTAGGGTTAACAAAGAGGAGGTTGGATTCAGATCTGCCGGTAAGAGGATCACCACTAGAGAGCAGTTGCTGCAAAGTACTGTATCTAGTGAAAGTCAAATGCTTACAACTGATGAAAACATTGTAGATATTAATTTCGAAGTGCAATGGCTTATTAATAATTCTAGAGACTATCTCTTCAACGTTCGTGATTTAGCTAATGAAAATACGGTTAAAACGGTTGCTGAAAGTGCAATGCGCGAGATAATAGGGTTAACTAAGATAACTGATGTTTTAGCTGAAGAGCGTAGCAAAATAGAGCAAGATGCTAAAAAGCTTATGCAAAATATGTTGGATAATTACCACATGGGGGTTAAGGTTCTGCGTGTGCAATTGTTACGTGTTGATCCTCCGCAAGAGGTGGTAGATGCGTACAGAGATGTGCAAAATGCTAAGCAGGATAAAGAGCGTGAAATAAATAAAGCGTATGCTTACCGCAATGATATTATACCTAGAGCGCGCGGGCAAGCGGAGAGCATGCTGCAGGAAGCAGAAGCGTATCGCCAGCGGGTGATAGCTGAAGCTGCAGGTGATGCTCAAAGATTTTCATCTGTTTACGAGCAGTATAAGAATGCTAAGGAAGTTACTCGTACACGTATGTATTTAGAGACTATGGAAGAAGTTCTTTCTGGTGTTGATAAAGTTATTTTAGATAAAGGATCTGCTAACAATTTATTGCCTTTTTTACAATTAGGCAAAAATGATAAAAATACAGATTCAGGAGCGAAGCAATGAATAGATTAATTATTAGTGTTTTGTCTTTACTTATAATGTTGGGTATAGTTTCCGACTCTTTCTATGTATTGGATCAAAGGCGTACGGCTTTGGTCATACAATTTGGAGAATCGGTTAGATATGTGGTTGAGCCTGGGCTCAAATTTAAGATTCCACTTATCCAAAATGTTTTGTTTTTTGATAAAAGAATACAGAACCTTGTTGCTGACACTACTGAGGTTATAGCGTCTGATCAAAAAACTATGCGCGTAGATGCTTTTACTAAATACCGTATTGTAGATGGTTTAAAATTCTATCAAACTGCTAAAGATGATAGGGGTTTTAAAACCAGGCTTGCGCCAATATTGGATTCTAGCCTTAGACAAGTTTTAGGAAGTAAGGCATTTATTACTTTGCTTACACCTGAGCGTGCGAAAACAATGTTGCAAATACGGGAGATCGTGGCTGGCCAAGCTAAAGATTTTGGTGTGGAAGTTGTAGATGTTCGTATTATGCGTGCAGATCTTCCAGATAAAAGTCGCGAAGCTGTATACGACAGAATGAAATCTGAGCGAGAAAAAGAAGCAAAAGAAATTCGTGCTGAAGGTGGAGAAGCTGCGCAAAAAATCACTTCTAATGCAGAGCGAGAAAAGCAAATTATATTAGCGGATGCAAACAAGCTTTCGCAAATAACGCGTGGTAATGGTGATGCTGAAGCAATTCGTTTATTCTCTACTGCATTTAATAAGGATCCAGAATTTTTCAATTTCTATCGCACTTTGCAGGCATATAAAAAAGCTATTAATAAAGATGATACAAAGATGATCATTTCGGATAGTGAATTCTTAAAATATTTTAAGAAGAATTAGAAAGACTGCATTCGCACTTTAAGCGCCCCTCAGCCAATGCTTTAACTAACGCGAATAATGGATAAGAGCTCCAATTAATGCTTTATAATTTAAAGCAAAAAGCTCTAAAGTCGTCACTGCAAATGCGGCATGCCGCATGCGGCAGTCCAGTTTTTCTTTGTTATTTTCTGGATTGCCACGTCGCTAAGTGGGCTCCTCGCAATGACACTCATTATATTTCAGCTATTTAGACATTTTTTGACGGCACATTATCCATTATCAGCGTTAACTAGCTTTGTGAGTGCTAGGGGATTTTATGCAACTAGTGCTTTTCCTTCGTAGGTATTTTTAAAGTTTTTAATATTTATATCTTCCAAGGTTAATTTTTAAAAAACAAGTGCT
The DNA here is from genome assembly GCA_029266655.1 of Candidatus Midichloriaceae bacterium. Taxonomy (GTDB): domain Bacteria; phylum Pseudomonadota; class Alphaproteobacteria; order Rickettsiales; family Midichloriaceae; genus JAJTHY01. The sequence continues at coordinate 13,269 of JAQSWL010000027.1, forward strand.
TACAGCCCGATGCCTTGAGGTGAATAAAACCTGTAATTGAATGAGATATAGTATTTTATGTAAAATGAGATATAGTATTTTATGTAAAAAATAAGAATATAATTATGTCTTTTTAAAAATTTGCTAGGCAAACCATTGCGATAATGATATAATTCGTTTGTTATATATTTTTAGCGTATGTTTTATGTCCATAGCCGCTGCTTCTAACGCCATAAGATTTCTCGCATTTACTGGTAACGCTCTTTGGGGTCTTGCGAAGTTCACAGCTATGCGTGGCGCTTTACCAAATCTAGGAAAGATCATACTTGCAGGTGTCACTTACCTTGGTTGGAAGTATAAAGATTCTGATTTCAGAACAAAGGTTGGTAAGCCTTTGGTAGAGGAACCATTGGAGCGTTTATGGCAAAAAGTTCCGGAAGAATGGCGTAAATATATTGAAAATGCGTTAAAGGTTTTGGGAGCTTACATTGCATCTGGTGGAGATATTCAAGCTACTAGCCAGGAGGCTGTGGTGCAGGTAATGGATAAATCACTGGAAGATCAAGGGGTTAATGTAGATAAGCAAGACTTAAACATTATAGCAAGTACATTTACTGGTGGGGATCCGTTAGCACATAAACTTGCTGCAATTCTTGCTGAGACTATTCCTGTGGATGCCCCTAAAGCTATGGTTACTACCGCATTGGTTCCATTTATAACAAATGTTTTGGGTAATGACTTACTTAAAGCATTGGTGGGTCCGCTTAGAGATGACTTTGTTGCTGGTGCTGTTGGCAGAGGTTTAGGCGAGTTTTTTGCTGTTAACTTTGGAATTGACAATAAGATCTTGGTTCATGCTGCTGTTGCAGGTGCTGCAGGTGCTGCAGGTGGGGGTTTTGCTTTATTCAGAGGGGTTTCTTCTCCGGGAGCTTCCATAAGTCCTGCTATTGCTATTATGCTTGATCCTCAGATACAAAAAATTGCTAAAAAATGCGGAGTTCCTCAGAAAATTGTAGACCATGGTAGCGGAGTGCTTTCTGTGTGTGCTTCCCACTTGGTGGTTAAGGTTGTAATGTTTAGTGGCGGCGCAATGGCAAAATATGCTCAAGAAGAGCCAGAAGAAGCGCTGAAAACATTGATGTTATTATTGACTACAACAGCTATTGGTGCTGGTGGGTATTATATATTATATCAAGCCCATGGTGAGACGATTGTTGAGTGGTATAAAGATGCATTAGAGTACACACAAAGCCTAACAAACGAGCAATTTGAAAAGCTTTTAGAAAAAAATCCTAATTTTAATAGGAGTGCGTTTAAACCTCTTGATGCAGCGAATATAAATGAAGAACCTCGTGTAGTAGAGGTGTTTGAAGAAGAGCCAGAAGGGGTGAATCAAAAAGTGGTTGAAAACTCAGATTCAGGTAAAGAAAAAGAAAAAGCGTCACAAGCTGAGAAAGGAAAGGCGATAAGATCAAAGAGGTCTGGGATGACTTTGTACTCGCCATTAGAGAGCAGATTATCCCGTGCAGATTTTGAAGATGGGGTAGTTGCGCTTGGAAATGAAATTGACCAGAAAGCAGATGCGATAATGCGGGAAATACAAGCTAAGATTGCTAAAGCCAAAAACAACATTGAACAAACTAAAGAACAAACAGCAATGGCTTTGGTAGCAGCGGTGGTTTTGGTAGCATCAAATATGCCTAAATCTAGTGTTCCTTTTATTAGTGTTATAACTAATAGATATTCTATGGGTATATTACCTATGAAGCCAGGTGAATGCAAAGAATCTTGGGAGAAGTGGGCTGAGCAGCGGCGTGCAAATATGTCAGAGCAACCAGGGGAGTATAAGAGGAGGGCAGATAGCTCGCTATCTTTATTTGATCATTTGGGAGCATTCTTTTTGGGCGGAGTTGCTGGAATCCAAATGCCTTGGAATTACGGTGATCATAGGGTTTCTCAGAGGTATTATGCGGGCTTTATGCCTCATTATTATTATGTTAATAAAAATCTACATCAAGCCACTTTAAATGCTGTGTTACCACAAGAACTTCCCATTGCGGAACCGACATATGCAGAGAAGGTTAATAACACGGCACATGAATATGGCCTTGCTTTGGGCTGTTAAATATCTTCTGTGATAAGAGGATAGTTTATTGGCCTTGTCATTGCAAAGGAGGAGAGCGACTGTGGCAATCTAGCCCTTCTTTCTTACTTTTTCCTGAACTACCGCGTTGAGAATAGACTGCTCGCAGTGGGTGTACACATATGATGAAAAGTTATCATGACTAAATCTCATCTTGATTGCATTCAGTATTACTCGTAAATTTAAGTCTTCTATGTTTTTATACCAAATTTCAAAATAAATAGAGATAGTAATGCCAGATTTTGGCAAAGTGCGATGGGAAAAAGTAGTTTAATATTTTACATATTCATCAATTTTTTACCAAGCAAATTTGGCAAAAGATGAGCGTTAATGCCCAATTTATTTTGAAATTTGGTATTACAACATAGCAACAATTGCTGCTTGAAGTTTATCTATCCCAGTTTTTGTGCTGCTACTGGTAAGGATAATTTCCGGATAGCAAGCTCCACGTTTTTTGATGGTTTCTTCTAGTTCTGCCAATATATCTTTAAGTATTTTAGACTTATCAGTCTTCGTAAGGATAATTTGGTATGGAGTTGCGCAGTCGTCTAGAAAAGTCATCATCTTCATATCTATCTCTTTTAACTCATGGCGAGAGTCAATAAGCAAGAACACCCTTTTTAGCTGAGGTCTACCAACTATATATTTATAAATAAGCCTATCCCAAGAATTTCTCTCTTGATTGCTTATTCTGGCAAATCCATATCCTGGCAAATCCACCAAAGATAAAGCTCCACCAAGGTCAAAGAAATTTATCTGCCTAGTGCGTCCAGGTTGCTGAGAAACTCTAGCCAGACTTTTTCGATGGGTTAATGCGTTGATTAAGCTGGATTTTCCTACATTTGATCTACCCACAAAAGCGAATTCTGGGAGATTTGAGTTAGGTATTTGCCCTGGATTAGCAGCTCCAGCAAAGAACTCACAAGAGAGCCTAAATAAATTTTTTGAATTTTTCATGAAATTTTTCATTTGCGTACTTGGCAAAGTATAACACTTTGGTGTATAATTTGAAAACAGAATTAACAAATAGATATAAATATGGCTGTTAAAAAAGGATCTAAAAACAACGTAGCTAACCGTGGTGCTAAAGCTAAAATCAAATTTTATGGCGGTAAGCAAGTTAGAGAAGTTAAATTAGTTGACCGTAAAAGTGGTGCTACCTTCATGGCTGCGCAATACGAAAATGGTGAGCCGGTGGTTTCTCCGGATGGCTCTTTTGTTAAATATTCTTCTATTCAAGAATACGAAGGCGATTCTGCTAAGTAAATTATCTTAGACAATTTGTTTCTTATCTAGCCCCTGCTTTTGCGGGGCTATTTTGCTATCTCACACCTGTTAATAGCTGCTATGAGTTGATTTACGCTAAGATTTGGTTTTTGCTTCAAAATTTCCTAGAAGGAAAAACATGATTTTTTATCGAATTTCTTAATATAAGCTTAACTAATTTATGATATCGTGCGTGATACAATTATGATACCGTGCGGGATACAAAGCATGGAGGAATATATATGAAACATTATGTAGTAGAAGATTTTGTAAAAGATCTAGAAGGTGGCTCTACAACTCTATCTAGGGATGGTCTAAGAAAATTGCGTGAAAGTATCGAGAAAGATCAAAATTCGCCTTTATGCAATAATCAAGCTTTATTTCTGTATGCAAAAAGTTTTGCGAAACCAGATGATTTAATAGGGATGAGTCATGAACAAATCGCAGCATTGGCATCAGAGAATGCAATAAGCATTTATAAAAGCGGTAAGGGGGCAGTTACTGATTTTAAGGGGCTTGAAGTAGAGGAAATTGAAGCTTTGACTTCTTGGGATGCAATGCAAGCTTATAAAAGCGGTAATGGGACAATTGCTGATCTTAAGAGCTTTAAACTTGATAAAATTAAGGCTTTAACTTCTGATCATGCGATAGAAGCTTATAACGCTGCTAATTTAACAATTGCTGATCTTAAATGCTTTGAAACAGATAAAATTGAAGCTTTAACTACCTGGAATGCAATAAAAATCTATAGATCTGACATAATAGCTCCTTCTGATTGTTTCGATCTTGAAGTAGATAAAATTAAAGATATATTTTCGTCCCACAAAGCGCTTGAATCATTTATAAAATTGAATATTAATTCTAAGCTTACAACGTTATCCAAACCTATAACATCAACTACAGCAAATGCTTATAAAGCAAATAATGCTTCAATTATTAATGATGCTCTAGCTAGGGACTTTGTAACCCCCACATACTCAGGATTTAAGGGATCGCATGCTCGATTTTAGGGTTCAAATGCTGTCCACGGTATAGTACCGTTAATTTGAAAAATTGGAGCGTCGCAGCTAATACCAAATCTCAAAATAAATAGAGCATTAAAGCGCATCTTTTGGCAAATTCACTTGGTAAAAAATTGATGAATATAGCTAAAACGGTATAAAAAGGCATGATATTTTGGATCAATTTAATACTCGTATACTTGAGAAAAAACCCACTAAAAGCCTTGCGACGCCTGACGTCGCTTGCGCGCCGCCACCCCATAACTGTTGAAAGTGCTGTAAGCGTAACAACCGATAGTCCATCCATATCTAGGTAGTGTCGACATTTAAGAATTTTGTGATATAATATTCTGGAAGCAAGAAGGAGGCTAGAATGTTATATGATTTAAGGGACGATCAGTGGGAGT
>JAQSWL010000028.1 GCA_029266655.1 Candidatus Midichloriaceae bacterium
ACTAAATCTCAAAATAAATAGAGCATTAAAGCGCATCTTTTAGCAAATTTGCTTGGTAAAAAATTGATGAATATGTAAAATATTCAACTGCTTTTTCCCTTCGCACTTTGCAAAAATCTGGCTTTACTATATCAATTTATTTTGAGATTTAGTATAGATTAAAAATAGTGCAAACAGCGGGAATTCCGCTATCTGCACTATAAAATCTTCGCAATACAAATTTTAATTATATTACCTAGAGTAGAACTCTACAACCAAATTAGGCTCCATTACCACTGGGTAAGGAACATCGCTTAAGTTAGGAATTCTGTTATACTTAACGCTCATGTTAGCTGGGTTAAGCTCTAAATACTCAGGAACCGATCTTTCTTTAGTTTGAGAAGCCTCGATTACAATAGTAAGCTGCCTAGATCTTTCACGAATTTGAACTACTTGGCCAGGTTTAACTCTATAGCTTGCAATATTAACTCTCTTACCATCAACTAAAATATGGCCATGGTTAATAAATTGCCTTGCAGCAAAAATTGTAGGAACAAAGTTAGAGCGATACACAATGGCATCCAACCTAGATTCCAAAAGACCGATAAGGTTTTCACCAGTGTCTCCTTTGCGACGAGAAGCTTCTTGGTAAATTTTACGGAATTGTTTCTCCGTCACGTCACCATAATAACGCTTAAGCTTTTGCTTAGCAGAAAGCTGAATAGCAAAGTTGGTGCGTTTGCGGCTTGCAGAAGCAGCGTGTTGCCCTGGAGTAAAGTTCCTTGTATTTACAGGATCTTTGGCTCTTCCCCATAGGTTAACGCCTAGTCTTCTACTAATACCGTATTTTCTATTTCTTCTTTTAGACACGTACTAACCATTTTAAGTAATTTATAGCCACTGACTTATAATATTTTATCTACTATTTGTCAACATCCTAATTTCTTAACGGCGTTATTTATTTTTTCTTTGATTGATTTCAGGGTTATTTGAGTGTATATTCTAGACCAAATTGCGGCCATGGTGGAATTGGTAGACACGCAACGTTGAGGTCGTTGTCCCGAAAGGGATTGAAAGTTCAAGTCTTTTTGGCCGCACCACTATTATTTTATTTAGATATGCCTATAATAACGCAAGCTGCAGCAAAACGCATCCTTGAACTTACTGGGGATAACAAGACAGGTTTTAGAATCTCTGTACTTGGAGGGGGCTGCTCTGGTTTTCAATACGAATTTGATTATATGGCGCACCAAGAAGATGGAGATGCAGTTTTCTTGCAAGATGGCGCAACTGTGTATGTAGACAGCACTTCTTTACAATTTTTAAATGATTGCACACTTGATTATGTTGAAGATTTAGGTAGCGCAAAATTCGAAATTAAAAATCCTAATGCTACAGCCAAATGTGGATGCGGCAACTCTTTTGCAGTGTAATGCCATACCATTTCTATACCGCTTTAGCTCTATCACTTTTTAAAAGCTAACTACCGTGCCGCCAGTCATCGGGTGGCCGACCCCTGTAGTTTTGGGAAAACTTATAGGCTCACCAAGTAAAGACCTCACCGCCAAATAAGCAAATGCATAGGCCTCTAAGTACTCTGAAGGTAATTTATATTTATCAGATGTAACAACTTGGATGTTTGCAACGTCCTTAATCCTTTCAAGTAAGTATGCATTATGTGCTCCGCCCCCACTTACTATTATCTCTTTAGGGCTTTTCGGAAACTTAGTAAGAGCTAGTTTAACTGTGTGCGCTACAAACTCTACTATAGTTGCTAATACATCATGTGGGGGCAGAGTGCGAAGCATAGAGAAATCAAAATGATTCCTATCCAAAGATTTAGGCTGCGAGCTATGGAAATAGTCATCTTTAACTAGCCGCTCAATTAATGGTAGGTTAGGAACCCCTTGAGCTGCTAATTTACCGTGATTATCGTAATCCTTATTAAATAATTCCCTGCAAAAGTCATCTATTGGAGCATTGCCTGGCCCTGTATCAAACGCTATTAAATCATCCATGTGCACATAACAAATATTAGCAACTCCACCTAAATTAAGGAAGCAGGCTGGGTCATTATATGGCCTGATAGCCTTAATAAATATTGGTACAAGCGGTGCTCCCTGGCCACCATATGCAACATCTTTACGGCGAAAATCATATACAACTTTCTTCTTTAACCCAACGGCTAAAATATGTGGATTACCAATTTGCACAGATATGCTGTTAGCTGGGTTGTGGAATATAGTTTGACCGTGGAAACCAATTACATCAACATCTCCAACCGATTTCAAGAAGTCATAAGCTATTTCACTGTGTAACTCGCTTATAGTTTTTTCAGTTAGCCACAAATTTGTATAATCTCCATTAATAATAGCGGCCAAGTCATCCCTTATAGACTTTGGATATAAAACCGATCTAGCTTCCAAAAGCTTAACTTTGTCAAATCCATCAGTTTCAATTAATCCTACATCTATGCCGTCATAAGAGGTGCCGCTCATGAGCCCTACAGATCTATAGATTTTTTTGCGTCGTTTTAAAAAAAACATTATATTTTTTCCCTGCCTTTATTATTCTAATTGCTCCATTCCGTGGAGATTTCTTGTAACTCTAATTCTAATTCGCTAATGCGTGAGTTAATCTTAAGATTATATAAATAAGAGGCAACAATTGGAAACAGCCAATAAACAAGCCAACCCAAAGCTGCACTGCTGAATATAATTAGCCAGGAATGAGGATCTATTATTATGTTAATAGCTATCATATCTGGCATGCTACTTTGTAAAATTTTTACTAGATAAGTTGCAACCCCAACAGTGTTATATAAACCTACTATTTTTGAAATATATCTTTCCTTTCCTTGATCTATTACTATGGCTACCAAAGATGGCAATAAACCAAATATTATAAGCAATACGCAGTATACAGAAACTACCGATAGCCCAATAGCAAAAATACTAACGGCTATAACATAGACAGTTCCATTTTCAACCATCGAAGCATTCTTAGCTTTTTTATAAGAGTCGCTAACGCTACCCCCACCTGGCTGATTATTATTACGCATGAAATACCTTTTTGTTTCTGAAACGTATATCTTTCCTATTATATACTCTATTTATACTAAATCTCAAAATCAATTGAGATAGTAAAGACAGATTTTTGCAAAGTGCGATGGGAAAAAGCAGTTGAATATTTTATATATTCATCAATTTTTTACCAAGCAAATTTGCTAAAAGATGCGCTTTAATGCTCTATTTATTTTGAGATTTAGTATTATATCTTAGCAAATTAAAGTGTGAAATTTGAGATTAGCTATTAGACTTCTTGCCCCTAGGGTGAAAAGCATTATAACTACTAATTATGTTTGAAGAGTCTACCTTAGTGTAATTTTGAGTAGTGGATATAGACTCATGACGAAGCAATTCTTGGATCACTCTTATATCACCACCTCTTGCAAGTAGATGAGTGGCAAAACTATGACGGAATGAATGTGGAGAAGCATATTCAGGCAGATTTAGCGCGCGGATTATTTTCTTTAATTCAGCTCTAAAAGCTGAAGGATTAAGAGCTCCGCCCCTCGTGCCCACAAAAAGTGGGCCACTTTCAAGATTATGCGGGCAATTCTTCACATATTCATTTACAGAGTTAAGCACAGCGGGCAGCAGGTAAACCTGCGATTCCTTATTGCCTTTACCTATAATATTAATAGCCCCTTGAGCAATAGACCTCTCCGTAAACTCTACTTCTGCTGCAGGTTGCCTCAATGCTCCGGTACGGGAGACCTCATGTATATTGAATACACTCCGGTCTTCTGTTCCGTGTGCTCCTTCCACCCTGCTACCAGAAGCGAGTTTCCGAAGAGATCTATTAATTATTTGCTTTAATTCTAAACCCAGCGCCTCAGATATCCTTAGCCCTACACCGTATAAAAGCATTAAAATTGCTTTATTACGCTTAGCAATCCAATCATCTGCAAAAATGTCAGCGCTGCTTATAACAAGCATTACCTTTTCCACGCTTAATGCTTTAGGCAAAGGCTTATTAACTTTTTTGATGGTGACAGAAAAAATAGCAGCATTGTGCACATTATAATTCTTCTTTAAAAATCGAAAAAAATTTTTAAGCGCTGAAAGGGCTCTGGCATTGGAAGTTGATTTGTGTTCATTTACTCTACTTGCAAGCCAACTGCGAAAATCTTTTATCTCTAAAGCAACAAGCATATTCTCATCTGGCATTTTTCCAGTATGTGAAGCAATAAATTGCAGGAACAAGAACAAGTCGGTAACATATGCTTTTGCAGTATGCGCAGAATGCTTTTTCACATTCTTTAAAAATGCCAGCCACTCTTCTATTTTACAAGTTAAAGAGCGCGTGACATTTAATTGCAATAAATTATCTTTGCTCTCCACCATATTTTGTTTGCACCAAATTAACTATTTGACCACATATTTTCTCAATTCCCACATCAGTAAAGGTTTCTACCTTTGGCCTAAGAGCAATGCTGAAAGCAACTGATTTCTTACCTTCAGCAACTCCTTTCCCTTTGTAAATATCAAAGACATTTACACCTTCCACCACTTCTGCAGCAATGCCTTTTACATCAGCAAGCATTGAGCCAACTTCTACAGAATCTTCTAACATAAATGCAAAGTCTCTATTTACTATTTGCAAGTGAGATAATTGCGGGCGCACTTTTGCTATCTTTGTTTTTAATATTGGCATGTTGCCTATAAATAATTCGAATGCCGCAACATTTGTTTCAATCCCCGAATCTTTAAGAACAGCAAAATTCAATTCTCCAAAATAGCCAATAATATTTTTGCCAAGTGAAATAACTGCAGATTTTCCAGGGTGATAATATCCAGGAGCTCCCCTGTTAATTTTGCACTTATCAGGGTCTAAACCATATAGTTTAATAAGTGAGAATACATAGCCTTTAGCATCATAAAAATCAAATTCACGCTCTTCTTTAAAAGTGGTTTTACGCATGAACTTGCCTGCTAAAATTGCGCTTAGAGTTTGCTTTTGTTGCTCTGGCTCGCTGCCTTCGTAAATATTGCCGATTTCAAAATAGTTGGCATCATGAATGCCATAAGAAATATTTTCACTTAAATGCTTAAGTAAGCTTGGTAACTGAGATGCGCGCATAACAGACATATCGCTGCTTATAGGATTTGCGAGTTCTACCCGGGCCGCAAAAGAGAATTGATCGGCTTGCTTACGGCTGATGAATGAATACGTTATCATTTCGTCAAAGCCATTGTTGATCAAATATTGGCGCGCTTTATCAGCGAATTCTGGGCTTTTTACTGAGATGTTTTCAAAGCTAAGCGGTATAGGTAGCGGCACAATATTATCAAGGCCGTAAATTCTCAAAACCTCCTCTACCAAATCTCTCCCCTGTGTTATGTCGCCATACCGGTATGATGGAACTGTTACTTTATCTCCTTTTATGATGAAGCCCAATTTCTGCAAAGTAGATTCTATGAAAGCATTATCAATATCGCTACCTGCGAGTTCGCTAACACTCTCAATATTAAATGCTACTTCTTTAGGGTGGTTTATTGTATTGCCAAAGGCCTTTGTAGAGCTCACTACAGCACCACCTAAATTCTTGGTGATTTCACCCGTTAGGTAAGACACAAATGAATCTGTGCTGCCGCTATCAATTCTTCTTTCAAAACGGTATCTAGAATCTGAAAGCAGGTTTAGCGCTCTGCCGGATTTTGCAACTGCTTCTGGATGGAAATTAGCAACTTCAACCAATATATTATTGGTTTTATCATCCACCTTGCTAAGCTCTCCCCCCATAACTCCTGCTATTGCAAGAACCTTCTCGCCATCTGCCACAATTAATAAATCAGCAGGTAGGGCATATTCCTGGCCACCAAGCGCAATAAATTTTTCGTCTTTGCGAGACTTTCGAACGGTAACCGAACCTTTTATTTTATCCAGGTCATACATATGGTTAGGGCGCCCCATATCGAACATAGCGAAGTTGGATATGTCAACTAAAGCACTTTTTGGGCTTGAACCAATTGCGCGCATCATATTGCCAATATATTCAGGTGTGGATTTATAGTTATCCACCCCTTTTACTACCGTTGCAGTAAATTCCTGACAGTTGTCCTTGTCTTCGATATTTATAGGAAATTCACCTTTAGACTTCTTACATAACCCTACTTCTGCTGCAATCTGCGGCGTCGATTTCGTGCTCGGATCCTCATGTATATCTAATACACTCCGGTCCTGTGCGCCAAAATCTTCTAGCATTTTGCTACCAGAAGCGGGTTTTGCAAGAAGTCTTTTGTACTCAGCACTTTCGCTGGTAGGGCTAATAAGATTTCCAAGGCCAGCTGCTGCTAAATCTCTTGCAATTCCAAGAACGCAAGCCGCATCACCGCGATTTGGGGTGAGCGCAATCTCTATAACAGCATCATCAAGCTTGGCATATTCCATATATTTTAAACCAACTTTTGCATCTGCCGGCAGCTCAATGATTCCTTCAGAAGCACCTGGGAGCATAAGCTCTTCACTTGAGCAAAGCATGCCGCTACTTTCGACCCCACGAATCTTAGCTGCTTTAATTACAAAATTACCTGCTGGTATAACCGTACCAATCGGCGCCAAAACCACCTTAATTCCTGCACGTGCATTGCTAGCTCCGCATACGATTTGCAAATTTGCATTTCCATCAAAAACTGTGCAAACCCTAAGCTTATCAGCATCTGGATGTGGCTCTGCCTTTAAAATTTCAGCAATTATGAATGGCTCATATACTTTGCTTTTATCAATGCACTCTTCAACCTCAAGGCCTATGCTTGTTAAAGTTTTGCAGATTTGTTCTAATGTCGAAGTAGTGTTGAGATGTTTTTTCAACCAAGAGAGAGTGAATCGCATATTGCCTTTATTTCATCCTTATTTTATTTTACTAAATCTCAAAAATGAATTGAGATTTGTTATTAACCCCAAGTATACCTCTTGCAAATGAAGAGTTGGTAAAAGGTATATACTCCGTTAATTTGAAAAATTAATGGAGTATATACGAATATACAAGTTAAATTTGGCTTAATACGAACCTATGTATGGAGCTACCGAGAGACACGCCGCGTTTTTGATATTTTGTTCCCATCCAGCCTTCTTCAAATTCAATACCAGTTTGGTGAACATCTAATTCAAGGGTTGGGCATTTAGCAATTTCCTCTACAATCCATTCTGCATATCCGGCATGATCGGTTATTATTTCAATTTCACCAGCAACTTTCAAATACGCACTCAATTCATTTAAAAGTGGAGCTTGCACCAGCCTACGTTTATAGTGCCTTTTCTTAGGCCAAGGGTCCGGGCAAATTATAAAGATTTTATCCAAATATTTGCCCGGCATGGCAGCAAGCAATATTCTTACATCATCTGGAAAAATTTTAATATTCTTGATATTTGCATCCTGCATCTTTTTTAGCAGACTGGCTACCCCGTTTAAAAAGGGTTCTGCCCCTATATATAAATTGGCTGGATTTGCGCGGGCAACCTGTGCTGTAAAGTCACCATTACCAAACCCAATTTCTAAGATTATGTTTTCATAATCCTCCCTTAGTTTTGAGAAATTAGTGTCAGCATCAATTTTAACAGTAGGAAAAAATTCATCTAGCAGCTGCTTTTGCCCATCTCTTAGGGACCTGGAAATGCGTCTTGAAAAAGTTTTGATCGCTGGCTTATCCATAAATATACTTCTCGTAAATTAAGAGTTGTCAAAAAGGTATAGACGACAGGAAATTTGAAAAAGTGGAAGGAGTAGCAATTTTGAGCGCCGTAAGCCTATACTTAATAGGTGCGGACGCGGAGAAATTAGCTGCGACGCTCCAATTTTTCAAATTAACGGAGTATACAAAATTAATTTTTGCTCACTCTACACTAGTTGCTGCTTTCTTTCAACTTTAGAGAAAAATCTAAACATCAATAATCACGCCTAGGTCAGATGTATTTACCTGACTGCGCTCTTTAATGAATCTAAATCTTGGCTCTGGGTCTTTACCCATAAGCTCATCCACGGTTTTGCTTAACTCTTCCCCAGAGGCAATTTCAACTTTCAACAAAGTACGCTTTTTAGGATCCATAGTAGTCTCTTTTAACTGAGGGGCTGTCATCTCACCCAATCCTTTAAACCTGCCTATTTCAACTTTGCTACGAGACTTACCAATTTTACTGAGGATTTTTTCCAGCTCAACATCACTTGCCGCATAGATTGGCTTATTTTGATAATTGATTTTGTAAAGCGGAGGTTGCGCTATATACAAATGCCCATTCTCAATTAATTGCGGCATCTGCTTATAGAAAAAGGTAAGTAATAGCGATGTGATATGCGCGCCGTCAACATCGGCATCTGTCATAATCACCACCTTCTCGTAACGCAGATCTTCCTCACGGTAGTGCTTGCCTGACCCACATCCAAGTGCGGTAAGTAAATCTCTTATCTCAGTATTAGCTGTAATCTTATCTGAAGATGAACTTGCTACGTTCAAAATCTTACCCTTAAGCGGCAAGATGGCTTGGTTTTCTCTATTGCGTGCTTGTTTAGCAGAGCCACCAGCAGATTCACCCTCCACCAGAAATATCTCGGATCCGCTTTTTGCATCACTTGCGCAATCAGTCAATTTGCCTGGCAGACGCATAGATTTTATCGGACTCTTGCGGGCAACTTCTTTACTTTTCTTGCGATTTAAACGTTCTTCGCAATCTTGCATAATCTTTTCAACAAGCATACCCGCCACTTTAGGCGAGGTAATAAGCCAATTCTCAAATTGTGGACGCACAGCATTTTCAACTAATTTTGTTGCTTCTGCTGAAAGGAGCTTGTCTTTCGTTTGCCCTTGAAAAATTGGGTTCTTAATAAATATAGATGCAATGCAAGCTGCCGAGGCAAAAACATCATCAGCCGTAATAGCCCCTAGTTTATTATTACCTGTTAGCTCACCATAATTTTTAATGGCTTTAAGCAAACCATTTTTGAACCCCTGCTCATGGGTGCCCCCATATGGTGTATGCACTGTGTTGCAGTAATATTTGGCAAATCCATCGCCATAAGAAAGCCAATTAATTGCCCATTCTAGCTTGCCAATTGCATCAGGAAATTCGGCACTGCCAGCGAAAATTTCTGGAACAACAGTATCAAGGGATTTTGTATAATCAACTATGTAGTCACTTAAGCCATTTGGATAGTGAATTGTTTGCTTACTAGGTACAGCATCACCACAAATAGCTTCATCGCAACTCCAAAGTATTTCAACTCCGCGGTATAAATACCCACGCGAGCAAGAAAGCCTATACAAAATGGCGGGGTCAAATTTAATGTTTCCAAATATTTGTGGGTCAGGAGCGAAGGTAATTTCAGTGCCATGAAGGCTTTGTTTGCAGGGCCCCGATGTTAGTGTATCTATTGGGATACCGCGGCTATAGCTTTGACTATATTTTTGGCCATTACGGTAAACAACTACATTGAATTTCTCCGATAGTGCATTTACAACAGATATACCCACCCCATGGAGCCCACCAGATGTTGCGTATACTTTATTAGAAAATTTGCCACCTGAATGCAGCATGGTTAATATTACTTCAAGGGCAGATTTGTCTGGATATTTTGGGTGCGGGTCAACAGGAATCCCTCTGCCATCATCAGCTATGCATATTGTGTTATCTGGATTTAAGCTCACTTTTATCTGCTTAGCATACCCGGCTACGGCTTCGTCCATAGAGTTGTCTATTACTTCGGTAAACATGTGGTGTAAAGCGTTTAAGTCGGTACCGCCAATATACATCCCAGGGCGCAGGCGCACTGGCTCCAAGCCTTCTAATACTTCAATATCCTTTGCGCTATAGCTAGTTTCTTCAAGCTTGCTTGCCCGTTTAGCTTTATTAAAAAGATCCATAAATTTCCCAGTGCCGATGACTGATGTTATAATATCAACTTTAATATCTCTATAAAGGGAAAATATTATACCAAATCATACACTCCGACATTATCAGTGCATATAAGCAAATACCTAGCATTTGAAATGAATGCCCCTTAAATAAAATTGCAATAACTCTCCTCCCACTGACGCAGTCAGTCAAGCGCTGGCTCAAAAAGGTCTGCTCGCGCTTACGCGCGTTTATGCGCAGACCTTTTTGCCCCCCCGGCCAGCGCTTTTCCTTTAGAGGCATGTTTGATGGATTCAATACTATAAGCATCCAATGGCATTTATAGCTTAGACAGTATAAAAGTGATATGTAATTTCGTCATCGCGAGCGTTAGCGTGGCGATCCAGTAATTTATCGCTACGCAAGACATTATGCCTGGATTCCCACGGTGGACAAGCCACCTCGGAATGACGGTTCGTGCAATTTATCATATCTTTTTTATACTGACTTAGCTATATCTTATAAAAATCAATAAATTGACTCTTGATGCCGGATAGTATGATATAATGTAGGCCATTTATCTTGTTACTGGGCCTATAGGTTTTGTTTCGGCTCTTCTTTACCCATAAAGCTGTATGCAGTCATTGCCAATGATAGCACAAATATAACTTTAGAAGATATCTCATCTCTGTTGATTAATGCATCAACGGCTGCGGAACCTAAAACTATCAATGCGCACTCAGTATTGGTTTTGCAGAGTGGAGCAAAGATTACAGGCATATACCCTGCAACTCTTGTGTAATCTCCTAAAGCTAGTTCAAAAATATTTGCCACAGCACAGAGCCCGGCACCAAAAAAAGCGGCGCTTATACAGCGAAACGCACCAAGACGTGCAGCTTCTTTCTTAGCCGCTTCAAGCTTTTCCTGGGCATCTTTCTTAACCTCCTCAAGTTTGGCATTAAGCGCTTCTTTTTCTGCAGTTAATGTTTTGATCTTTTCCTCGGATTCCTTATTAGCATTCTCAAGCTTTTCCTCGGATTCCTTATTAGCCTCCTCGAGGTCTTTTTTAATTCTCTTAAGTTCATCCTCCATAGCTTGCTTTTCTTCATTTAATTTTCTGCTCTTCTCCTCGGATTCCTTCCTAGCGCTCTGAAGCTCTTCCTTCTCATTTATTGCTTCTTGCAAGTTTTTCTCTGTTGCTTGCAATTTTTCTTCCAACTCTTCTTTCAGGCTTTTTACCGTTGAATTCCTTCTTTTCATTGGGCTTTTACCAATTCTATTTACCTGAATAAGGTTATATATTCCGTCTATGGTAAGACCTACTACATCAGAAATTTTAAAATTATCTTTTTTGGCTATTGATATGGTTTTTAAAAATTCTTCATATTCTGATTGCTTCCAGCCCTCTTTATCTTTGGCTATGTTGATCAATCCTTTTAATTTTTTTAGGGATATTGTTTGTATATCTTTAAGTTCACAATCCTTAGGCTTAAAATTCTTTATAGGTTGTAAGATAGAACTAAAACAACAATCTGCAACAGCAACGCGAGCCAACTCAATGTCTTTTACAGTTGGAACTGTCATTGCGCTTCTAGATTCACGCCTTTTAGTCACCGTAGTATCCGTATTCTCAGCTTTAAAATATATATACCCAATCGTCGCTTCCATTAAGGTTTGTAGATCATTTTCTACAGTTGACTCACTGGTGATTCTACCCGCATAAAGTCTTTCTATTTGGCTATGCTCTGCGTTTCGCATAAGGATCTCTCTATTATATTGTTGATTTTCATGGGGAATATTGCCACATTATTATTAATAAGTGAAGAAAAATGTAATTATATGCTATCTATTTTAGTAATGGGAGAGTGGTTTATGGGTTTTTATAAAATTTCAATAATGGTTGCAGGGAGGTATTAAGCCTTCTCAATTAAAACAAATTTCATATTATTGCCTGGCAGGGTGTGGATAAGCTCAACCCTAAAGCCATAGCGCATAGCTAAATTATTTATTTCATGAGCTTGGAATTTATGAGACTTGGAAACTCCATATTGTGCGCCTTCTTCAATATTAATTTCATAGCCATCAAGCATAAAGCTCTGCTTGTGCGTTGCTATTAGATTTAACTCTACAGATTTTTCTCCCCTGTTCCAATTAACTTGCAATGTGAAAAGCTCAGGGTTAAGGCTAGAAATATTAAATTCATGCTTCAGATTGCGCATAATATTTTTTACTAACCCTTCCATATGTGGATTATTATATGCTCTAAGTAGCATTTCTTCATCTAAACAACTATCTGCTGTAAACAGCAGTCCATCGCCTTTACGAAGATTATTGCCTAAGTATCTGAAGAATGCTCTCAGCTCAGCATCCGATAGATTTCCCAAAGTGCTACCTAAAACCGCAATAATACTTGGAGTTTTGCTTTGTAGAATTGGTAGAGCTTTAAAAGCGTCGCATACCGTATACCAGGTATAAATGCTTGAGCGCTCTTTAGACATAGTATCAGAAGCTTGCTCTGCATAACTTGCAGTAAAGTCTACCGCAACATATTGCTTAGGCTTAAATGCATCAACCAAAGGAATGGTTTTTGTTTTAAGTGTTTCGGGGCATCCAGGCCCAATTTCAAATATTATGCAGTTATGGTATTTGCCGAGAGCAGAATTTTTGGTTAATGATCCCAAAAGGTCTATATCATGCTGTTTTAAATAATAATCTTTAAATTTTACTACTTCACTATAGTGATCAACGCCATCTAAGGAGTTATATAAGTATTTTGTCATATGAAATTTTCTGATTTGATACAGAAAATCTAAATAATCCTCCAGAGAGCCCTGCTGTAACAATTCTTTAACTTGTGGATTCATAGTTTTTCCCAAATTAATTCAAACTGTAACGCCTGGGCTTTTGCCAAGTCTTTATTAAATATACATACTACTTTAAGCTCAGGTTCCCATAATATATGCGCGGTCATATCCCCATAAATGTACATAGGTATTGGGGTGAAAAAAGCACTTTGCATAACTTTGTAAGATACATATGGAAGTTTGGTGTTTTCTATACGATCTGAAATAATGGCTTTAACAGCAACGGCATCTAATGCTTTGACTCGTTCAATATGATTATTTGTGAATTCCCTGCCTAAATACTCAGCGAATCGGTCTTCATCAACTCCGCTAACTCTTATGATCCCTCCGTTTACTTTAAGCCCTTCATATAGCTCATCATAAAATCTTTGGAATCCCTCTTTCCCTTCATAAATTTTGAAATTAGCTTCTGCCAGACTCACGCCTGTATCACCTATAAAATGCACGCCCCCATCCGTTAAAGCTTTGAAAATAAGCTCTGCGCTAGCCTCACTCATATTAGAAGTTTTGTTTTCTATACTCAATATAGTAGCAGTAGCAAGACCTGTGGCTTCAGCTAACTGTTTTTGGGTCCACCCTAAAAGGGCTCGACCTGCACGTATCTGCATGGGTGTGATATTCATAATTTTTACCGGGCTGCATATTTACCATATAAACCTAACATTTACTATAGGAAATTTCTAATAAAAAGTAAGGTTATGCTTAATATTTAATTATATAGCTGACTTAATTTACATTTTTTAATGTAAAATTTTTTATATAAACATACTCAGCCCTTAGGATTGCAATTAGATAAGCATATATATATATTAAAATGTATAATCTACAGAGGATTACATGAGCTCAAATTGGCAAGCAGCAGTTCAAAGTGTTAATGAGTTGATTGCTGAAAATGGTGAATTTTTGAACACTATATATAAAATTGCTGCAAGTAATGATGCACTCGGCAACCAAGCGGTATTTGAGGAAGCTTTAAGCCAAACCGCTGAGGTAGTTAGCACATATGACAGCAACACAATCGACCTAAAGTTTTTGCGATCCACTGCCAAAGACATTCATAAACATTTTGCTGCAGATGACCTAAGCATGTTCGTTGAAGAGCGCGAGGAGTTAGTGGGGGCTTATACTCAGCTGCGCTCTAGTATGCGCTCACTCAGCCGCACTTTTGGAGACATAGCTCGTAAAGGCCCGGCAAATGAAGCGGAAGAAATCCTTCTAGTTTCAGCTATAGCTTTCTTAGAGCCTCATGAATTTCAAAATGCTATTACCACCTCTTTAAGCCCAGCTAAAGTTGCAGATATGATTGATGCTAGTAAGATCAAGCAATTCACAGATATCATAATGCAAAATGCTGGAATTGAGCGGGTAGAGCAAGCTCAAGAAATTCAAGACGCCCCAATGCCCAACATATTAGGCGAGAAGATGGGGATAATAGATTCCATCCAACATGGCTTTGAATCTACACCTATAATGGAAAATGCTAGCCTAGATGAAGTTAGGGCGCCAAAAACTCCCTCTATGGGTGCAGCAAAAGGAAGGCAAAAGTAGGCCTTTTTTATATCCTTATCTTTACATAAGATCCTGGAGCGTTTTCTATAACATCCTTAGCGTTGATTTTTCTAGCAGGGACTTTTTCTCCCGAGAGGGGAGCGCACCATTTATCCCAATCTAACCACCAAGACCCTGGATTATCTTTAGCCCCTTTTAGCCAATCACTGGCTTTTTTAGCAAGCTTATCATTGATTAGGTAATTATATTTTTTTGCATCTGGAGGGTTAACAATCCCGGCTACATGGCCAGAGCCACTAAGCACAAAGCGCAGAGGGCCAGTATAAACTTGCGTTGCAATATATGCAGACTCCCAAGGAACTATATGATCTTGACTGGTAGCTAGAATATAAGTTGGGAGGTCGTTTTTGCGTACATCTATTGGAACATTATCCAACTTTATTCCACCTGGCTTAACCAGCAAATTCTTGTGGTACATATTGCGTAAATAAAAGGAGTGCATTTTGGCTGGCAATCTTGTGGGATCTGAATTCCAATACAAAATATCAAATGGAAATAATTCTTTGCCTAGTAGATAATTATTAACGAAAAACGACCATATCATGTCGTTCGCTCTTATTATGCTAAAGGTTTGAGCCATATCTTTGCCATCAAGATATCCCTTTTTACTCATGCGTTCTTCAATCTGCTGAATTTGTTCTTCATCAATGAAAACTCCCAAATCTCCCGCTTCAGAAAAATCTACAAGTGATGCCAAAAAGGTCGCAGACTTTATAGGAAATGGCTTGACTGATTTTGCTTTGAGGTATGCTATAGTACTAGTAAGCAAGGTTCCCCCCAAGCAGTATCCCACCATATGAACAGAATCAACCTTATTTAATTTCTTAACGCATTCGATAGCGGCTAAAGGCCCTTCTTGCATATAATCGAAAAAGCCCTTGTCGGCCATATCTCCATCTGGGTTAGCCCAAGAGATCATATAAACGGTGTAGCCTTGGTCTACCAACCATTTGACATATGAATTTTTCTCTTGCAAATCCAATATGTAATACTTATTAATCCAAGCTGGCATTACAATTATAGGCGTTTGATAAACTTTATCAGTTGATGGTTCGTATTGTATCAGCTGCATTAGGTCGTTTTGATAAACGACTTTGCCAGGCGTTACAGCTAAGTTCCTGCCTATTTCAAAAGCGCTTTCATCTGCAGTTGTTATTTTAAAGATCTCGGGTGATTTTATCAGGTCATTGTATAAATGCTGTGCACCCTTCATTAAACTCTCGCCTCTAGTTGCAATCGCTTCTCTTATTACTACTGGATTGGCATTAGGAAAATTGGTGGGAGCCAATGAATCTATAAGCAGCCTTGTATAAAAGTTAATTTTTTGTGCATCTTTAGGTTCTAAATCATGCAGCCGCTCTGAGACTGCCATCAGCCATTTAGAATTGAGATTATAGGATTGACGGATAAAATCGAATAAAGGGTTAGTGTCCCATTCGGAATCTTGAAATCTTTTATCTTTAGGATCGGGGGCAAACAGTGGGGCCACTTCTTCCCCAATTGATCTATGAGCTACATTAGCCAACATATCCACATAATTTTTGGCAAGATCCATGTTGAATTCCACCACTTTTTTAGGATCTGCATAAAATTCTTTAAAAGCTTTTTTAAAGGCATTTGCTATATTTAGGGGGTCTATATACACTATATTCTCCTCATCAAGGCTGCAACAACAAGAATTGCAATTAATAACTCTATCCTATAAGGTAGCTTAGCATAAGCCTCAATGTCAAGTAACTCAATCTAATAAAAGCTATGAATATCAAAAAGAAACGCGATATTAAACCTATTGAAGAGCTAGAAGAAAATATTGTTAAGTTTAATAAAAAACTTCTAGATAAAAGAAATAGAGGTGCAACCAATATTGCGAAACTTACTCCATTTAAAGTTTTAGTAGATCTAATTTCAGGGATTGCAGTTGGGGGATTTTTAGGATATATTCTGGACGCTTATTGGAACACTCTTCCCATTATGCTTTTTATATGCATAATATTTGGCATGATTGGCGGAGTTTACAATATTTGTAAAGATTTAGACGCAGAAGAAAAGAAAAAAGAGGCCAAGTAATGCACAATCCAATGGAGCAGTTTGAAGTAACCAGAATATTCGCGCTGGAATTATTGGGGCACGATATCTCTTTTACCAATGCCTCATTAATGATGGTGATAAATCTTTGCGCCATTTTTCTTTTGCTATTTATTACGGCGCGCAAGGTTTCAGTGATACCTGGCAGAACCCAAATGTTAGGGGAATGCATTTACGGGGTAATAGATGATATGATCCTTGGTACAGCAGGCCGTGAGGCAAAAAAATATATGCCCTTTATTTTCAGCTTATTTATATTTATTTTAACTTGTAATCTTTTGGGTATGTTCCCATTTAGCTTTACTGTGACCAGTCATATAATCGTTACCTTTGCTATGGCCCTAGTTGTATTTATAGGCGTTACAATTATCGGGTTTGCACGCCATGGGTTTCATTACCTTTCTTTATTTTTGCCATCAGGCACGCCGCTTGCTATGGCTCCACTTATGATCTTCACCGAATTATTTGCGTATATGGTAAGGCCAGTTAGCTTATCTGTCCGTCTTGCCGCTAATATGACTGCTGGCCACATTGTAATGAAGGTTATAGCGTCTTTTGTAATCATGGCTGGTATCATAGGAGTTTTGCCATTTGCGCTGCTCTTTGCACTCACCGGCTTTGAACTATTTGTAGCTGTGTTGCAGGCTTATATATTCACAATTCTTTCTTGTGTATATTTAACTGATGCGATTAAGTTACACTAAACAAATAAACACATAAGGAGTTAAAATGGAAGTAGGTTTTAAATATATTGGTGCTGGGTTAGCTGCAATTGGAATGCTAGGAGCAGCAATTGGTGTGGGAAACATCTTCGCAGCATTGTTGAATGGTGTAGCAAGAAACCCAAGCGTAGAAAGCAAATTGATGAAAAGCGCCTTTATTGGAGCTGGTCTTTCTGAAGCTCTAGGATTATTCGCATTCTTGATTTCTCTACTTTTGCTATTTGTTGTTTAATTTACAATAAACAAAACTTGAAAACAAGGCCGTGCTTTTAGAGGCAGGCGTGCTTAGGTGCCTATTAAAGTATCATTGAAAAATAGCATTGCCTGCCCTTTTGAATAATATAGCTAAAGCGATAAAAAAAGGCATGAAACTTCTATAAAGAATTGTGACGCCGCTGGGGGTGGCGGCCATAACTGTTGAGAGTGCTGTAAGCATAACAACCCATAATCATCCATATTTAGTAAATTAATAAATTTAACTAATAAAAAGCAAAGCATAAAGAAAGGACTGGCGCTACCGG
>JAQSWL010000029.1 GCA_029266655.1 Candidatus Midichloriaceae bacterium
CATGGTCATGATAATTTCAAAATTTCTGAGTTTTGAAACTCCTAATCTGCTTTGCAAGCGTTTACCAAACTACCGGCTTAAGCCGGTAGTAGTTGATGGGAAGGGCACTAGGGATGAAAAAGTACAGTCATATGAACAATATGGAAAATAGCAAGTGGGATGATGATGATATATATTTGGAAAAATGGTACAACCCGGCCATAAAAAATTTCTTAGATCAATTAATACCAGGTGAAAAAGAATTGAATCTTTACAGTGCTACTCTGCTTGACTTTAAAGAAGAATTTGCAGATCAAGTGGGTTTAAATAATGTCAGCTCAGATAAACTTAACCTTGTAAAAGGCGAGGTCATGGAAAAAGCGGTACAAGAAGTAAGAAGGGAATCTGAGAAAATAATACAAGCCGCAGAAGCAATTGCTGAGATAGGTAAAGGAAGGTCCAAGTAAGGTAGCTCTACCTAAAAGAAAAAGCTTTGGCCAAAAGTTGCCAGAGCTTTTTTGTTTAGGGCTACATATTGCATTCTTGCTTTTATGGCTGATGAGTAGTATTAATGTTATACCAAATCTCACAAATAAATTGAGATAGTAATGCTAGATTTTGGCAAAGTGCGGTGGGAAAAAGCAGTTAAATATTTTACATATTTATCAATTTTTTACCAAGCAAATTTGGCAAAAGGTGAGCGTTAATGCTCTATTTATTTTGAGATTTGGTATTATTTAAGAAGCCACCAGTTTTTTAGCACGCGTTGTTATGAAAGATTTTAGTAATTACATCAAATATTTTGTTGAGGCCGGCGTGGATACTTTCCTTGAAAATGAGCCAAATAATCTAACCACTCAAACTGAGGCGTTTGAAGGCCCTACCAAAAAGAAAACAGGTAATGCTCAGCTATCCGTAGTTGATGCAAGATCTCTTGCTAATAGTGCTAAAAACTTGGCACAATTAAGAGAAATTGTGCAAAACTTTAATGGGTGCGATCTTAAAAAAACTGCTAAAAACACAGTATTTGCAGATGGTGTGGCAAGTGCTGAAATTATGTTTGTTGGTGAAGCACCTGGTGCAAATGAAGATGCCAGAGGAATTCCATTTTGCGGGCAAAGCGGCAAGCTACTAGATAACATAGTGCGCTCCATTGGCCTTAGCCGTTCTGATGTATATATAACCAATACAGTGTTCTGGAGGCCACCAGCGAACCGCAGACCAACTCCTGCGGAAATAAAAATCTGCCGCCCGTTTGTTGAAAAGCACATAGCTTTAGTAAAGCCTAAGATTATCGTGCTAGTTGGAAGTACAGCTGTAGAATCTTTGCTTACAGAGCAAATAAATATGCATCAGCTCAGAAATGAATTTTATAACTATACTAATGAATATTTAGATAGCCCGATAAAAACAGCGGTTATTTTTCATCCATCATATTTGCTAAGGCAACAAACCAAGAAAAAGCTTATGTGGGGTGACATGCTTAAGCTCTCGCAATTCTTACAAAATTATCCTTCTTAAAATTTGGCACAGTATATGCTAATTAAAAGTCAATAGTAAACCATATCTAGTAGTGAAATAAATAGTATTGCAAAATACATCACTATATATAGTATAGCTTTTAACGATTTATTATAGAGCAAGTTTATGAACAACACGGTTAAAGTAGAGAATTTCCCTATGAAAAATAGACCAAATAATGTTCAGATAGATCTTTCTAGAGATGAACTTCTCTCCGATTTTGGTAAGGCGGTTTTAGCTGACAGATATTTATATAAAGGCGAAAATTTTCAGGAACTTTTTTCACGTGTTGCTCATTATTATTCTGATGATGATGCCCACGCTCAGCGCATTTACGACTACATAAGTAAAATGTGGTTTATGCCTGCTACACCTATTTTAAGTAATGGTGGTACAGATAGGGGACTGCCTATATCATGTTTTCTTAATGAAACAGGGGATAGCCTAGAAGGTATTGTTGACGTTTGGAATGAAAATGTATGGCTAGCGTCTCGTGGCGGCGGTATTGGTACTTATTGGGGCAATGTACGCTCAATTGGGGAAAAGGTAAAAGGTAATGGAAAAACATCGGGAATAGTTCCATTTATCGGCGTGCAAGATCGTTTAACACTTGCGATCTCCCAAGGTAGTTTAAGGCGTGGAAGTTCAGCTGTGTACCTGCCAGTTTGGCATCCGGAAATTGAGGAGTTTATAGAGCTTAGACGCCCAACTGGGGGGGATCCTAATCGTAGAGCCTTAAACCTGCACCATGGTGTTGTTATAACAGACGCATTTATGGAAGCGGTTGAAAATGATGACCCATGGGAGCTTAAGAGCCCGCATAATAATGAAACAATGTCTATAGTGAAAGCTAGAGATATATGGATAAGACTATTGCTTGCACGTGTAGAGACTGGTGAACCGTATTTGCTATTTATTGATACAGTAAATAAATTAAAGCCAGAAAGTTATAAATACCATGGCATGGATGTAAAAACTTCTAATTTGTGTGCAGAAATAACACTGGCGACTGGCCCTGATTATTTAAATAAAGAGCGCACAGCTGTGTGTTGTTTATCTTCATTAAACTTAGAAACTTTTGATGAATGGAAGGACAACCCGCAATTTATAGAAGACACTATGCGGTTTTTAGATAATGTGTTAGACGACTTCATCGAGAAAGCACCAAATAGTATGGAGCGTGCAAAATATGCAGCTTATCGCGAGCGTAGTATTGGACTTGGTGTTATGGGTTTCCACTCATTTTTACAATCAAAGAGAATCCCTTTTGAATCTGCAATGGCTAAGGCTTGGAACAATAAAATTTTTAAACATATCCATGCTCACGCTAATAAGGCATCTCACGATATTGCACTTGAGAAAGGCGCATGCCCAGATGCAGTTGATGCAGGGTTAATGGAAAGGTTTACCAATAAAACTGCGATTGCTCCTACAGCATCTATTTCAATAATTGCTGGCAACTCATCTCCTGGGATAGAGCCATATAATGCCAACACCTTCACTCAAAAAACTCTAACAGGGTCTTTCAATGTGCGTAACAAACATTTGACTCAATTGTTAAAAGATAAGGGGCATAATACTGACGATGTTTGGTCTTCTATTATGACCCATGAGGGTTCAATACAGCATTTGGATTTCTTAAGTGAAGATGAAAAAAACGTTTTCAAAACTGCATTTGAAATAGACCAACGCTGGGTTATTGATCTTGCAGCAGACCGCGCCCCTTATATTGACCAAGCGCAATCAGTGAATGTCTTTATTTTGGCAGATATCCATAAAAGAGACTTGCATATGTTGCATTTCATGGCTTGGAAGAAAGGCGTTAAAAGCTTGTATTATTGCAGATCTAAATCTATTCAGCGCGCTGATAAGGTCTCTACTAAGACAGAGAAATCTGCAATTCAGTTAGAAATGAAGCTTATGCCGCAACTAAAAACAGAAGCTCCTCAAAAGGTTGATAACTATGAGGAATGCTTGGCTTGTCAGTAGATCTCTTCGGAAACTCTACTTCTGCTACAGCTTGTTACGTCGCTTCGGTACTCAGATCCTCATTTTTAATGCAATATAGATAAAGTAAAAGAATTTATTGCAGTTTTATTGCTTGTCTTGTAATTTACGTCTTAAGATAGTTAACAATGTGTTAAGGCGTATGTTAGAGGGTGATAGCGAAATAGAGAGCGATAGCCAAATAGAAGGCAAGAGCCAAACAAAAAAAAGGGTTCGTTGGGATGACTCGGTTGTAGACAATGAAGGCAAAGCAAAGCCAAAGAGACGCAGATTAAATAATAAGCCAAGTGATAAAAGGTTATCTATCCCAAAGCTTTCAATTGCGCTGGTAGAAAAACATTTTGAAAAAGATGCTTATGAAAGGTTAGAGGAAATTTTATCTATATATCCTGAAGCCAGTATAATAAAACTTTTTTCTCATAATGATTATCACCTTTTTGGCAAGGCAGCTGTTACCCATAATGTTAATGCTTTAAACTTTATTATTGAAAAGTTTTCAGAGCTTTCTTGGCATATGTTAAGCAGCAGCAATGTGTCGGCTTTTAGGTGCTTTTTATATCATACTTGTGCACTTGCTGAGCTTAAAATACTAAATACGCGAAAGAGGATAGAGTGTTTCAAAATCTTCCTAGAGATAGACCGTGAATTGGTAGAAAAAACCTTTTATTCTGTTTATTCTCTTCTTGTAGAAGAAGATGTGGCGAAGCATGATCTGAAAATTGATTTTGTCACAGCTTTATATGAATTATATAGTTCGAAAGCTAATAAAAATGCGCAAGAAGATACTGAGCATGATACCAATGAAGAAAAATTGGGTGCCCATGTTTTAAGGTATATTAATGAAGATGAAAAAGCGCCTTCAGAAAGATTAATTTAATATACTAAGTTCTTGAGATTATAAGAATAATTGGTACGCTCAAAATCGTATAACGCATTCAGGTTTTTATAATGAATATATTTTTAAAAGCATTAATCATAGCCTTTTCTTTGCTTGCTTTAACAGCTTGCGGAGTTAAAGGAAAACTAGATCAGCCTTATGAAGTAGAAGGCACTATGTACGACCGCTGATGCGAGAACGTATAGAATCCATTTTGCAAAATTCTTTTGCTCCTACAGTGCTTGAGGCGATAGATGAGTCACACAAGCACTTTGGGCATGTGGGTAATGCTGGATTTGAACAAGGTGAAAGCCATTTTAAAATTACCATTAAAAGCCAAGTTTTTGATGGGCTTACAAGGCTTGAGTGCCATAGGCTTATATATCAGAAACTTGGCAAAATAATGCCCAAAATTCATGCCCTTGAGATTGTAATTTTGTAATATATAACCTTAGCTCGACGTAAGGAATTAAAAAATAGGGCATGAATTTACTGACTTTATTTGAAGGTCAAATATTAAGTAAATTGTTTATTATCAATAGCTTGCTACTCACTTATGTCGAGCTGAGGTTATATGATACCAAAACTCATATTTAATAGGTCATCTGTATCTTGCCTTTCCAAATATTTTGGTTGATAAAAAAGACAGCAATATGTTCATATTACTGACTTTTTTATCTTCCCACCTCTTTGAAAATTCAAGCACATATATAGCCTATTAAATATGAGTTTTGGTATAAGTTCAAAGTTTTTAAAACAAGTTGCAACATAAAAAACCACCTTAAAATCTTTCTGCAATCATTTTGCAGAAAGAATTAAGGTGGTTTTATTAATAATCAAATATTCAACAGATAGTGCTAATATATTTAATTATCCAGGAAGAATAAAAAAGTAGGTAATGAATCAGCTGTTAGCAGCTTTTTTAAGATCTTTACCAGCCGAAAATTTAACTCTGTTTGTTGGTGGAACTTTTACAGGCTCACCATTTCTTGGATTGCGCACAGTTCTACCAGCGACTTTAGTTTTCTTGAAAGTTCCAAATCCGATAAGTCTTACTTCTTCGCCTTTGCGAAGAGAATCTTTAACTGATTTTAGAAATGCTTCTACAGCCTGAGCTGAAGCAGCTTTTGTAAGTTTTGCTTGTTTTGCAACAGCATTGATTAACTCTTGTTTATTCACGGAAACTCCTCATTTATGAGTTAAAATTAAGTAACAATCAGACCTTATGACAGCCATAATCCTCTTGCAAGCATTTTATACAAAAAAATTAAAATTTTCATCTTTGACAATTTACTAGAAGTGCGCTCAATAAGATGTTATCTGGTCTAGTATAGGTTGCGTATAATTTATAAATATCAATTTTTTAGCTTAATTAATTGATGTTTGCAGTGATGGATAAGAAAAACTTATACGATTGCTAAACTTATTTTTTCATATATAATCGCGGCTGAATTTATTGAAATAACGATTTTATGCAGATGGTTAATAAAAATTACTTAATAGGTATAACATGGTTTATTGCTAGTTTAGTTGTAAGCATAGCTAACGACACTTGCATGAAATATCTTTCTACTAACCTTCATCCTATGCAGATAATATTCTTGCGCTTCAGTTTTGGGTGCTTAAGTTTATTGCCAATAATGTTGTTAAATGGAGTGGGGTCTTTTTATACAGCGCGTAAATCCATACATTTTGCGCGTGGTTTAATTCTCTTTTTGGCGATGAGTGTGTGGTGTTATGGGTTAACTATTGTACCTATAGTACACGCTACTTTAACCACATTTACTATACCACTTTTTTTACTGCTGCTTGCACCTGTGTTTTTAAAAGAAAAAATTAGCATGTCTCTAATATTTGCTACCATTACAGGTTTTATTGGGGCTGTAATTTCTTTTGATGTTATGCATGTTGATTTTGAATTTTCATCCATGGTTCTGCTTATTTCCGCGCTATTGTTTGCATTATTAGATGTTATAAATAAACGGTTTGTGCAAAAAGAATCAATGCTTAGTATGTTGTTTTACTCAGCTCTTGTCACCAGTGCATTAGGTTTTATTCCTGCGTATATGGTTTGGCAAAATCCTTCTTTTGATGATTTAATGATATTGTTTTATCTAGGTGCTGGCGGGAATGCTATTTTATACTGCTTACTAAAAGCTTTCAGTTTAGTTCCTGCTTCTAGCATAGCTCCGTATAGGTATTTAGAATTAATATTTTCGAGTATTGTTGGGTTTGTTATATTCGCTGAAGTTCCAACTATGATGATAATATTCGGCTCTATGTTAATTATCCCTAGCACATTATTTATAACCTTTGCTAAAACCCAAGAATCATAGCCATAATCAACAGTGTTTACAAATCTTAGAAGATAAATAGTAATAATTTTATTGCAATTAATTAGGTAATCCTTTAGTAATCTATGTTCATGAATAATAGAATCATTTTTTATTTATATGAGTAGTTTGGTTTCAAAACTTTTAGGGTATTTTTCTTCTGACATGGCGATTGACCTAGGTACAGCTAATACCCTAGTGTATGTTACAGGCAAAGGTATAGTTCTTAACGAGCCTTCAGTAGTGGCTTTATTGAATGATCGTGGGGTTATGGTGCCTTACGCATTTGGTAATCAAGCTAAAATGATGCTTGGTCGCACCCCTGCAGACATAAATGCTATTAGACCTCTTAAAGATGGTGTAATTGCAGACTTTAAAGGCGCTGAGGAGATGATAAAATACTTCATCAATGCAGTTCACAACAAAAAAGCATTTTTCGCGCGCCCTAGGGTTATAGTATGTGTGCCATCTGGTTCTACACCTGTAGAGCGCAGAGCTATTCAGGATGCGGTAGAAAGCGCCGGAGCTCGTGAAGTTTACTTGATAGAAGAGCCAATGGCAGCTGCTATCGGAGCTAATCTACCAGTTACTCAACCTACTGGTTCTATGGTGGTTGATATAGGAGGTGGTACAACTGAAGTTGCTGTTATTTCTTTGGGTGGAGTTGTTTATGCTAGGTCTGTAAGGGTTGGTGGAGATACAATGGATGAAGCTATTATTTCCTATATTCGCCGCAACCATAACTTGCTTATTGGTGAATCGACTGCAGAGATGATCAAGAAGGAAATTGGTGCTGCTTGCCAACCTACTGGTAACCCTAGAACTATGGAAATTAAGGGTAGAGACCTTTTAAATGGAATTCCAAAAGAGATGGTGTTTACTGAAGCTCAAGTAGCAGAAAGTTTAACAGAGCCAGTTAACCAGATAGTAAGCGCGGTTAAAAACGTATTAGAATCTTCACCACCAGAGCTTTCTGCGGATATAGTGGACCATGGAATAGTTATGACCGGTGGTGGAGCATTATTAAAAGGTTTGGATAAAGTTATATCTGAACAAACAGGGCTACCGGTAATTGTTGCAGAAGAAGCTTTATGTTGTGTTGCGCTTGGAACAGGGCGCGTTTTAGACGATTTTGATGAATTGAAACACGTATTATTTAGGCAAGATTAATAAATTTGATGACATTTAATTTTAAGAAATACTTTGATGAGATTTTGTTTGTACCTTTAGGGGGAACAGATGAAATCGGAACTAACCTTTATCTTTATCATTACAAAGGAAAGTGGCTTATTGTTGACATGGGTCTTGGTTTTGCAGGAGATTATTTCCCTGGCGTTGAGATAATAGTCCCAGATATAACTTTTTTGCAAAGCATAAGGAATAATATAGTTGGTTTAGTTATTACCCATGCCCATGAGGATCATATTGGGGCTATCCAATATTTATGGCCAGAAATTAAGGTGCCTATTTATGCCACTAAATTTTCTACTGCAATAATAAAAACCAAGCTTGCTGATGTTGGTATCCAGAATGATGTAACGTTGAAAGAAGTGGGCGCAAACTCTAAGTTTGAAGTTGGTCCATTTTCTCTTGAGTATGTTTCACTTACACACTCAGTTCCTGAAATGCAAGGATTAATAATACGCACAGAGAAAGGTAATGTATTCCATTCTGGAGATTGGAAGTTTGACCATAACCCGCTTATAGGTGCACATTCTGACCTTGAGAAATTGAAGAAACTTGGTGATGAAGGTGTGCTTGCAATGATTTGCGATTCCACCAATATTTTTACCGAGGGTAGGGCGGGGTCGGAAGGAGACCTTAAAGACAGCTTAAGAAAGCTAATTGCTACTTTTAAAAATGAAATGGTGGTTGTAACTACTTTTGCTTCTAACATTGCAAGGCTTTATTCTCTTATGGAAGCCGCAAAAAGTGTAAAAAGAAAGGTAGTGTTAAGCGGAACTTCACTGTGGCGCATGTATAATGCCGCTGTTGAATGTGGTTATTTGTCTGATGTTGATGCTCCTATTCACCCGAAGCAAATTGGTAAATTAAAAAGAAGCGAAACTTTAGTTGTAGCTACAGGTTGCCAGGGAGAAAGATTTGCAAGTATAGCTAAATTAGCACGTGGTGAGCACCCAGATATTAAGCTTTCTCGCGGAGATAAAGTGATTTTCGCATCAAAAATTATACCTGGTAACGACAAGAAGATTTTTGCAATGTTTAATAAATTTTGCAAATCCGGCATAGATGTGTTGACTGAGAAAGATCATTTTGTGCATGTATCTGGGCACCCATGTAGAGATGAACTGGAAGAAATGTACAAGTTGGTCCGCCCTAAATATGCAATACCTATGCATGGCGAGCCAATGCATACACATGAGCATTGCCACTTTGTAAAGGAAAAGAAACTTGGATTGCCAGTTCAAATAGAAAATGGCAGCGTTGCCTTAATAACTGAGGAGAGAACAGAAATAATATCTAAAGTTGTAACCGGTAACATGGCTATAGACGGCAACTTTGTTTTACCTTCCGACAGTGAAATTTTAAGATTGCGTAGAAGAATGCGTGATGAAGGGCTTGCTGTAATAACCGTAAACTATGACAAAAAAGGAATGGTTAATGGTCCTGAAGTGTTGGCTCCTGGAGTTATGAGTTTAAGTGATGATATTGAATATTTTGATCAACTGAAATCTGAGCTAACTCAATTTTTGAATGCAGCTAATTTCAAAATGCTTAAAGAGATAGAGAGCAAAATAAGCGGCATCACCAAACGTTTCTTTAAGAGAGAAATTGGTAAAGAGCCTAAGATTCTTGTGCAATTGATTAAAATCAATTCCTGAAAATAATTGGGCATAAAAATATGTCATTAAAAGCTTTTGCGACCGAGCATTCAGAAAGTTATACTAAAACTCAAAATAAATTGAGATAGTAAAGCCAGATTTTGGCAAAGTGCGAAGGAAAAAAGCAGTTGAATATTTTACATATTCATCAATTTTTTACCAAGCAAATTTGGTAAAAGATGAGCGTCAATGCTCTATTTATTGTGAGTTTTAGTATTAAATCAGGGGCTTAACTATGCTTAAAATTGGAACTAGATCTAGCAAGTTAGCGCTAACTCAAACGCAAATTGTTATCGACCTTTTAAAGGTTGTGGACCCCAAACTTGAGTTTGAAGTGGTGCCAATTGTAACCACTGGTGATAAATTATACGATGCTAACCTAGCTCTTGTAGGCGGTAAGGGGTTATTTTTAAAGGAGCTAGAAGAACATTTGCTTGCTGGTAAAATAGATTTTGCAGTTCATTCTTTAAAAGATGTGCCTGCTTTTTTGCCAGATAGCTTAACCATATCTTGTTTTTTAGAAAGAGAAAACCCATTCGATGCCTTTTTAAGTGCTAAATATAAAGATTTAAATTCCTTACCATTTGGGGCCAAAGTTGGTACTTCGTCTTCCAGAAGATTGGTGCAATTAAAAAGTATGCGGCCAGATCTGGAGATAGTGCCGTTTAGGGGTAATGTGATCACTAGGCTCAATAAGTTGCAAGATGGAGTTGTAGATGCTTGTATACTGGCATGTGCAGGGCTCAAACGCTTGGGGCTTGAGGCGGAGATTAAGCATGTATTATATGTAGACCAAATGCTACCAGCGGTAGGCCAAGGGGTGATTTGTATAGAGCATATGGATAATAATAAATCTCTTACCGATCTCCTTGCCCAAATAAATCATAGACCAACAGAGATATGTGCTATTGCCGAACGTGCCTTTATGAAAGCTATGAGTGGTAATTGCATAACTCCTCTAGCAGCATATGCCGTTATAGAAGGCGAGACAGTTAACTTAAGAGCCATGTATTATAGTGATGTTAAGCGCGAGAGCATTTACTCCTCTTCCAGCACTAACATTTCTCAGCCGGCATTAGCAGGTGAGGAATGCGGTATTAAAATTAACAACATTATAACTAACCTTGTGCCATAAAGTAGCTTTGTGCGCAGCCGTCTAACTGTCTGGTCACAAATGAAAAAGCAAAGGTGCTAATAATTGGTGTAAATATTGTATTAAATGAATCTTTATTAATAATGCCAAGATTGCATAGCTTTGAATCAATCCAATCAAATGCTTTATGAGTTGTTGTGCACCATAATGAAATTACAGAATCAATAGGGTAAAGGGCTAAATTTATAAGTCGGTTTGCTTGAAATAAACAAGTATCAATAGATCTTACCCCTGTAACATACTTACTTGTAAAAGATCTAACCAAAAATAATGCATTTATAGTGCTGCATATAGTAAGGCAGGTGCTATAAGGGCTAATAAGGCCTCGCCAATGTATATTATATTCATCCAGATCTGAAGTAATTTTAAAATTTGGATTTAGCAAAAAATTCTTGGTAGTTGGATCATTTATTTTTGAGAGCAAAGAGCCATATTCTTTTCCAGGGATGCAGAAAATGTCGAGAGAGTGAGATACATTAAGATTTTTAATATTATCCACCAGAGTTTCTAGAGAATCTGCCATAAGATAACGTATTTTTTCTAATATCTCGGGGCTTGAAGTTTCCATCCCAGTTAAAATCGGGGCATATTTATATAAGTTTTTAACAATAGGAAAAACTGGTAATTCAGTAAAAGAATAACAAAAGCATAAAGATATGAAATTTAAATAACATTTCCCATAAAAGCTAGATTTATCGTATCTAAATATAGGGAGCCTTTGTAAGGTTGTTGCAAGAAGGGTTGAAACAAAGCTAGAAGTTGCAGATAGCTTTTTTTCTAAAAACATCTTATAGCTTGTCGCAATATATGTTAACTCCAGTAAGCAGCTGGATAATGAAAGTATAGCGTGATAAACATCACTATAACTATTGCTATATAATTCCTTTAAACCATATTTTTTAACTAATTCTTGTAGCTTCGGTAATTGTTCAGGGGATGAAATGAATTGGTTGTTAATAATTTCATTTGCGAGCGTAGTTCGTATGCCTGTACAAGAAGTTGAAGTCGCAGTTTTCTTTTTACAGGTGTAATGAAAGAAAACTTTATTAACAAAATTAGAAAATTCTAGAGATGTCATTTTGCCTTTTTCTTTTACATAGGTAAGAAATATATCCAATGTGGTATCATAGCCTTGGTAGGGGAGAAGTAGCGAAAGGTCCCAGGTTGAAATGCTAGGGGAGTGAAGGAATTCTAGAAAATGGCTCCATCCTTTTTCTTCACCCCAAAGGTGGTATATAAGAGCGGGCCATAAAGGTTTAAGAGATTTTGATAAGAATTTCTTCTCTTTTTGTTTGTTTCTATCGTTATATAATTCTGTAAAGTATTGCATAAGCACAGGTATGCTAGAAAGTTTATCCTTTAACTTATAGATAGTTGGTATATATACCTCTAAAAACTCTTTAAAAATGATGGCTTTATCCTCATCAGTTATTTCATCATCTTGAGAGCGGTTTTTGAAGTCATTAAATAAAAGCGCTGAAAATTCTCTTTTTTTAGCATCATCTTGATCTTTAGTATAAATTATGGCCAATTCCTCATAATAGTGATGGTGTTTAAAAAATTTATACCTTAGTTTAGTCTCTTTTTTAACAGCTTCATATTCTTGATAAATAGTGAATGCATTATGGTTGCCTTCCAAAATATCTTCATTTTTTAGAGGAATAATTTCATGGTCAAATAAATCGCATACCACTTTAAATGGCGCACCTTGCATCAATACGAGTGTAGGTATATTTGTTAAGCGAAAGTCTTCATCTATAAACTGACCGTTATTTCTTAAGGATTCGGATGCTGTGCATTCATGAAATTTATCATATTTTTCTAAAGATAAAAGGTGGTTATCTGCTATAAACGCATTCCATTGGGCTAGCTTTTCCTCATCCCAATCGTCATTTACAAAAAATGATAGAAGTTTATTAGCTAGTTGCTTGATATCTAATTGTAAACCTTCCCCTTTCATCTAATAGCTGTATAAATTTTAAGTAATTATAGCAAAAAATATACAAAAAATAAAGTATTATCAATATATTATGCGCTTTAATAAGATACTTACGCTTTTCCTTCTAGAGCATGCTTGGCAGCTTTAATGCTATAGCTGCCTAAGGGTGTTACCTTTAACCTCAGCTCGACGTAAGGAATTAAAAAAGAAGGAATGAACTTACTGACTTTATTTGAAGGTCAAATATTAAGCAAATCATTTGCCATCAATAGCTTACGGCCCTCTTATATCGAGCTGAGGTTAGTATATTATTTTTTGCTCCTTATTATATAAACTAAGAGTTTGCATCTGGGTTATTTGTCCCAATTTCAGCAACTAAAGTTCCATTATCAACGGCATGTTCTTGATTACCATTAGCCTCGCTAAGGTTAACCTGATCTGCCTTTTCAGAGTTTGCATCTGTGGTAACGGCTTTGCACTCTCCATTTCCATTGTCAGGATGGCTTCCGATACTGTCTAGTCCATTATTCTCTAATTTGTCCTTATCATCAGAACTATTACCCAAAAGATCACCGAAAATTTTTGTAGCCTTTTGCCAGAATCCGTTTAGTTCCTGATCTCCAGTTCTTAAATATATCTCGGTCTCTGCTTTTTCTCTATCAGCCTCGGTCTTAACAATAAGATCTGCAATTGCCTCATTCTTAAACTCTCCATCTTGAGCATAACTAAGTGCAGTATTGCCTAAATAATCACAAATTCCTATATCAGCGCCGGCTTTAAGAAGTAATTGAGCTATTTCAATATTTCCATTAGCCACAGCTAAATGTAGAGAAGAGATATTAAAAATGTTTGTAACATTAACATCGGCATCTTTATGGTTAATTAAAAATCTAACTTTTTCAACGTCACCATTTTTCACAGAGTGCAACAATTCTGTATTAATTTCTTTTTTGTTCAGGTAGTTAGTAGCCTTATTTGAAATATATTCAAGCATTTTTAAACCCTTATGTTTTTCGCAAGTATAGCAAATAATTAAGGCTATTCAACTATATATTGTTTAAAATTGAAATTTTTGAAACTATTTTTGGCGCCTAAGGTTATTGAACCTTCTCGCAAGCAACATTGCTGAGCAAGCGCAACATATAATTACTAAAACAGTAAGAACAGATAGGGCTTGCTGGAATTGTAATGTGGAATAGTGACGCATTCCAAAGTCATCAAATGTTCCATCCCAATGCCTATCTAGAAAGTATCCAATTAATTGTTGTATTATAGCTCCGCCCAACATGTTAAGTGTATTTACTACACCTACAATTTGCCCAGAATCATATTTATTAGATTCTTCCAATGCGCCTGTGAAGCACATCATTTCTGACCCGCAGAAAAATCCTATTAGAAATAATATGAGTATAAGTGCTGGTGTGCTAAAAGCTGGCATATATATGATCATGCTGAACATAATAAGAAGGCAACAACCACAAACTATTATTGCGATATTCAGTATACGGTATTTTTCACAAAACCAAGGCAAGATTAAACTGCCTAAAGTTAACCCTATATAAAGAACCATAACTAGTTGCGCAGCATCAGCTCCGGAAAAGCCATATTTTTGTTTAAGAAATGCTGTCCCCCATAAATCTGCCAAGGCAGATAACGGTGCATAAAGGCCTACAGCTAAAATTGCATAAATTAATATTTTAGAGGTACAAAATATTTTTAATACATCCTGTAAGTTTTCCTTCACGCTCTTTTCATTTAAGCTGATGCTATGATCTTTATCATGGCTGCGCACTATCAAGCTTATCAAGATAAATATTATAAGGCCTACGCAACCAGTTATGAATGTTACTGAACGCCAGCTTAAAACTTCATCTAAATGCTTAACAGCTCTACTAGAGAACAAAGCGCCACAAGTTCCAAATGCCAGGGTCACACCCATTAAAAAACCTCGATTGCCAGGAGGAATATGATCCGCAATAAACTTCAGTGCGCACATGAAAGCTGAGGCAGAGCCAGCGCCTATTATAAACCGTGCTAATTGCGCAATCCAAAAAGTTTCTGTACTGGCCATAATAAATGCGCCAAATGATAATGTAGCTATAGAATATAGGCACATTTTTTTTACGCCAATGCGGTCTACTGTAATTCCAAGAGGTACTTGTAACAGAGAATATGCTAAAAGGTAAAGCGCGCCGAGGGTGGCAAACTGCTCTGCATTGATGTGAAACGCCTGCCTAATTTCTTCATACATTACGCCTGGGGATACCCGAAGAACATATTGATAAAGATAAAATAATGATATGACAAACCAGCCGACATAAGCATATCGGATAACCTTGTTACGAAATATTTTTTTTATGAATAACATGCTAGAACAAATATTTTCAATCTAGGATACTATTAAATTTATATGCGAAATCAATAACAAATTGCTTAAATATATATTTTAGCTAATATGTGCTTCACGATAAAATAATGCGTTTATGAAGTGTATTTATGAAAAAAGAATTAATCTGCAATGTTTTTGATTATATAAAAGAACAAATTCGGTCGGCAGCCAGTGCTAGCTGTGATTTCTCAAACGTAGTGGTGGAGTTACCAAAAGAAAAATCTAATGGGGATTTTTCTACTAATGCAGCAATGGTTCTTTCTGCGCAGCTTAAAAATGCTCCTAGAGTGATTGCTGAGAATATTAAAGCTAACCTTTCTACAAACCCTTATTTTTCCAGCGTGGAAATTGCAGGTCCTGGTTTTATAAATATTAGGGTCGTCCCAAATTTTTGGCATGATTTCATCAAGGGTATGTATGAAAACCTAGATAATTTCGGCAAAAGTAACGCTGGTCTAGGGAAGAAGGTTTTGATAGAATTTGTCTCTACTAATCCAACTGGTCCTATGCATGTTGGGCATTCTAGAGGAGCAGTTTATGGAGATGCATTAGCCAACCTATTAAAGGCATCAGGATTTGAGGTTGTGAAGGAATATTATATTAATGATGCTGGTAATCAAATAGAGGTTTTGACCAGGTCTCTTTATACAAGATATCAGCAATTATTTGGCATTGATGCAGAGATAGGTGAGGGGATGTACCCTGGGGATTATCTTGTTGATGTAGCTAAAGAAGTTAAGCTTGAACATGGGGATAGTTTTTTAAACAAGGATTTTAATGATATTTATGAAGATCTCAGTGCAATTGCAGTAACAAAGATAATGAACATAATACGTGCTGATTTAAAAGTGTTAGGCGTAGAGCATGATTCATTCGTTTCCGAGTTAAATGATCTTCGCAAAAAGGGATATATAAAGAAAGCCATAGACCTTTTAAAGGAAAAGGGGTTGTTGTACATAGGTAAGTTAGATGCTCCTAAGGGTTTGGAGCAAGAAGATTGGGAGGCTAAAGAGCAACTAATATTTAAGTCAACTGAATTTGGTGATGATGTGGACCGCGCGGTGCAAAGATCTGATGGATCATATACATACTTTGCGGGTGATTTTGGCTTGGCTTTGCAGCGTATGGATCGTGGCTTTAAAGAAGTTGTTTTGGTATTGGGAGCTGACCATATTGGATTTACCAAGCGTTTGAAAGCTGTTACTAAGGCTTTGAGTAATGGAGAGTCATCTATTGATATTCCAATAACGCAGATGGTGAATTTGTTTAAAGGCGGCGCACCATTCAAGATGTCTAAGAGGTCTGGCCACTTTATTACCGCAGCAGATGTTGTTGAAGAAGTGGGGGTTGATGCGCTTAGATTTGTACTGTTAAGCCGAAAAAATGACACAATAATTGACTTTGATTTTGATAAAGTTAAGGAGAAAACCAAAGACAACCCTGTATTTTACGTGCAGTATGCCCATGCTAGATGTTCCTCGGTTTTAAGAAATGCAGAAAGTGAACTAGAATTTAAGCCGGATCTTAATGAGATTGGGCTATTAAAAACGGCATCTGATGGGGATCTTATACGCAAGGTATCTTTATTTCCTAAAATAGTGGAGCAAGCTGCGTTGCATCATGAGCCTCATAGAATAATTTACTATGCAATTGAATTAGCTACAGAGTTCCATTCTCTTTGGGCAAAAGGTAATGATGATGAAGACTTACGCTTCATCATTCCCGATAATCCAAAGCTCAGCTCAGCGCGTTTGGTTTTAGTCGATATGGTTAAAAATACAATTAAAGCTGCGCTTAAAGTGCTTGGAATAACAGCGGTTGATAAGATGTGATAGAGCTAAAGCGTTATAGAAATGGTATGGCATTTTAATAAAAAGCAATAATGCAAACAGCGACCCCGCTGTTTGTTAAAGCTTCGCAAGATCTCTATAGGAGATCTTACAGGACTGGCTTAAGCCGCTAAAAGCGCTTGCCCCGGTAGCGCCAGTCCTTGTTTTTATATTTTGCTTTTTATAATGTCTATACCACAGCATCTGCCCATAAAATTTTATTATGCCCCATGCTCTTTTTATGACGCTTTAGCCATATTATAACATTTCCGCAAAATAAATAGAGCATTAAAGCTCATCTTTTAGCAAATTTGCTTGGTAAAAAATTGATGAATATGTAAAATATTCAACTGCTTTTTCCCATCGCACTTTGCCAAAATCTGGCTTTACTATCTCAATTTATTTAAAAGACCTTTTGAAGCTCCGTTTGATTATTCTCTAATAGATGGAAGTGATGCTCATAAATTGTATTTCTTTAATAGCGAAGTTGCATATAAGGAAATGTCAAGCTTAGTTGATGAAATGAATTATAATGCTAACAAAAAGCGTAAAACAGGAGAGGGAAAGCATCAAATACAACAAAATGATGAGCCAGTTACAATAGCTGGCCAAATTGTGCCTGCACCTGAGTTAGTGACTTATGGCATTGAAAAAGTGGATGCCACTAAAGCCATTAAAACAACGACCTCGAATTTTAACCATAATCAAAATGGGTATCGAGCACTTTATAATACCTTAAATATACCGATAGAAAAAAGATTTGAATCTTGGAATTATTCCGCGGCACACCATACTTTTATGCTTAGTAAAGTTATCTTTAGTGACGAATTTAAGCCGCATCTACATCAAGCTTTTGCTGATATATCGGTATTAAGACATAATATAACCAGTTTAATTTTTTCAGATATTATTGTACTTGATAGCCAAGTTAAAAGCTTTTTTGATTGCCTAAATAATCTCCCATCCCTTACTTCACTATCTTTTATAACTGATAAAGCTGACATAAAAGGATATTATCAAAGCACTTTTTCAAATGAGCATTTTTCTGCTATCGGGAATTATTTGCTTAGTAAGCCTAAAATCAAGAGTTTTAAAATGCCAAACTTTAACTTTAGAAGAAAAGATTTACAGCCAATTTTAAAAGCAATTAACGAAAATAATACCATGCTTTTTTTACACTTTAAAAATTGTAAAATAGTGCATGAAGATCTTAACTCGCTGTTGAGTTTTACAGATTCGAAACTTAAATTTTTAGATCTTACTGGTCTTCATTTCAATGGCCGTAACGGCATTCATGACTTTCTAAATAGTCATTTAATAAAGATATCTGAAGCAAAAATTTCTTTAAAGGGCTGCACTCATGTTAATTGCAAAGATTTTTTAAAAAGTTTGAAACGCATCTTAAATAGGGGCGATTATAAGCATTTACAAGAACGTTTTGAATTATAATTTATGTGGGTATTGCAAAGATAAACAGGTGTTGAGTGCCTAATAATAACACGTGCGAAATCGCTAAAATTTTATGACGCTTTAGCTATATAACCTCAGCTCGACGTAAGAGGGCGGTAAGCTATTGATAGCAGATGATTTGCTTAATATTTATTCTTCAAATAAATTGCCTTTTAAATAATTTTAATAATTCTCTTCCCACTGACGGAGCCAGCAAAAGCTCTGGCTCAAAAATTTTGTGTATAGTAGGCTCTATGCGCCTGCATATACAAATTTTTTGCCCCTGCGGCTAGCCGCTTTTCTGCCTAAGTATTGTTAAAACAGCTGCAATAATATCACTACAGGGAGGCAATTTATTTTATAACAAAGACAATAGGTTCTTTTAATCCCTTATGTCGAGCTGAGGTTATATAATAAAAAAAGGAAGGTAAATACCTCCCTCATATCACATCAATATAGCAATAAATTACTGAGCTACAGTAACCGCTCTACGGTTTTGGCTCCAAGACCAATCATTAGAACCTAAAACTGCTGGTCTTTCTTTACCATAGCTAACCTCGGTTAGGCGTTTAGAATCTATACCAAGACCTGTTAAAAATTGTATAACTACATTAGCACGACGAGCTCCAAGAGCCATATTGTACTCTCTAGTTCCCCTTTCATCTGCATGCCCTTCAATAGTAAATGTCAATTCTGGGTTTTGCTGCATAAACGCTGCTTGCTTACGCAAAGTCTCTTGAGCTTCAGCGCTTAAAGATGAGCTGTCATATGCGAAAAATACACGGTCACCAACTTTGGTTTCCAACTCTTCTACTTGTGCAGAAGTAGCTTTGGTTTCGCAATTTTCTTCTCCAGCTCCAGAGCCATATTTTCCACCACTACAAGCAGAAAGAGCTAATAGAGACACCCCAACTAGTGCTGCCTTAAAAAATTTCATTTACATACCCTCCGGACAATTTGTAAAAAATAATTATAATATACCAATAAACGTTTTAGTCGGTTTGGTCAATAGCAGTATTTACATACAAGCTTAAAAATGTTTATATCACCTCCGCATTAATATTATTAAGTAAAAAATGAACTCAATTAAATCTGCTGCTTTTTTAATTTTTTTAGCTACTTGGAGCGTATTATCAGGACTGTTAGGTACTATAACTTTCCTTAGCTTCAATAGAAAAATTATATCTAGAGTTGGGTATTTGTGGGCTATGGGAGGGCATCTTTATTTAAAATATATTTGTGGGGTAAAGATAAAAATTGAGGGGGAAGAGAACGTTCCTAAGGCGCCATTTATAATAGTATGTAAACATCAATCTGCTTGGGAAACATTATTTTTTCTAATATATTTTGCGCATCTATCTCCTTCTTATGTATTAAAAAAAGAACTTACTTATATACCAGTTTATGGCTGGTATCTGCCGATATTAGGGATGATCTCTATCGAGCGCGGCAAAGCCTCTGCTATCAAAAAATTGTCGCTCAGAGTTAAGGAGGTAATAGCTCAAAAACGTGCTCTGATTATATTCCCTGAAGGTACAAGAAGTGCCCCAGGAGAAAGTGTAGATTACAAACCAGGGATATACATTATACACAAAGCTTCACCTGAAACGCCGATAGTTCCAGTTGCTCTAAATTCTGGCAAAATATGGCCCAGGAAAACCTTTGCGGTTAACCGTGGTACCATACATATAAAGTTTCTTCCTCCACTAAAAGGGCATTTTGAAAAGGCGGAGCTTTTAGAGAAGCTAAAAAAAATAATTGATGAAGAATCAAACAAGCTTTGAAATTATTGCAAAGTTGTCTATACTCTGGATCCATTGAAATGAAAATTAAAAAAC
Source organism: Candidatus Midichloriaceae bacterium (assembly GCA_029266655.1). Taxonomy (GTDB): domain Bacteria; phylum Pseudomonadota; class Alphaproteobacteria; order Rickettsiales; family Midichloriaceae; genus JAJTHY01. The sequence goes on from JAQSWL010000029.1 coordinate 20,158, forward strand.
TTTTATGATCGACATCAGTTTTCCTGACGGTTCTAAGCGCCAGTTTGAACGCGGAATTAGCGGCTTTGATATCGCTGCTAGCATTAGCAAATCTTTAGAGAAAAAGGCTATTGCAATTAAGGTAGATGGTGTTCAGCTAGACTTAACACATAAAATTGAAAGCCCTGCAGCTATTGAAATCATTACTGCAGATTCAGCAGAAGGACTAGAGATCATCCGCCACGATGCAGCGCATATTCTCGCACAGGCTGTAAAAGAATTATATCCTGACTGGCAACTGACAATAGGCCCAGCTATTGAAAATGGCTTTTATTATGATTTTGTTGCACCCTCACCAATTACTGAGCAAGATCTTCCAAAGATAGAAGCCCGCATGAAAGAAATTGTAGAGCGTAACTTAGAGTTTAAGCGCCAGGTTATGAGCCGTAGCGAAGCTATTGCTTACTTTAAAAAAATTGGCGAAAATTATAAAATGCAGCTTATCGAGAATATTCCAGAAGGTGAGGAAGTTAGCTTGTATAGCCAGGGTGATTTCATAGATTTGTGCCGTGGGCCACATGCTGTTTCCACTGGAAGAATTCGTGCATTTAAATTACTACGCGTTTCTGGTGCATATTGGCGCGGAGATAGCAATAATGAAATGTTGCAAAGAATTTATGGTACTGCTTGGGGTACGCAGCAGGAGTTAGATGCTTACTTAACTCAACTTGAAGAGGCTGAAAAGCGCGATCATAGAAGAGTAGGGCGTGAAATGGGATTGTTTCATTTTCAAGATGAAGCGCCGGGAGCAGTATTCTGGCATCCTAAAGGTTGGCAGATATTCCAAACTTTGGTGGCTTATATGAAGAGAAGGCAAAAAATTGCCAACTATCAAGAAATCAATACACCAGAAGTAATGGATAAATGCTTGTGGGAACAATCTGGTCACTGGGAGAAATTTGGTCAGAATATGTTTACTGCAGAGTCTGGGGATGAAAAAAAGATTTATGCTATTAAGCCAATGAGCTGCCCAGGCGGTGTTCAAGTTTATAAAAGGGAACTTAGAAGCTATCGCGATCTACCACTTAGACTTTCTGAGTTTGGTAAGGTTCATAGATACGAACCATCTGGTGCTTTGCACGGCTTGATGAGGGTTAGGGCTTTTACCCAAGATGATGCTCATATATTTTGCACTCCAGAACAATTGATGGATGAGTGCAAAAAGATATGCGAACAAATTTTGTTGGTTTATAAAGATTTTGGTTTTAATGAAATTCACATCAAATTTTCTGACCGACCGGAAAAGCGCATTGGTTCTGATGAAGTTTGGGATAAAGCAGAAGCGGCTTTGCAAAACGCGGCTGAAAGTGCGGGTCTTAAATGTACTTTGAACGCAGGAGAAGGTGCATTTTATGGGCCTAAACTCGAATTCGCTTTACGTGATGCTATAGGCCGTGATTGGCAAATAGGAACTTTACAAGTTGATTTAAATTTACCAGAGCGTTTAGGGGCATATTATATTGGTGAAGATGGGCAAAAGCACCATGCGGTTATGCTGCATCAGGCCATTTTTGGCTCTTTAGAGCGTTTTATAGGTATATTGATAGAGCATTATGCAGGCAAGTTGCCTCTGTGGCTCGCCCCAACTCAAGTAGTTATTGCAACTATTACTAATGAAGTTGATGAATACGCAAGATTTATCTATAATGAATTAAAATCTAGAGATATCAGGGTTGAACTTGATTTGAATAATGAAAAAATAAATTATAAAATTCGTAAGCATTCGTTGTTAAAAGTTCCTACAATACTTGTTGTGGGGAGAGAAGAAGCTTCCAACCAGAGTGTAGCTGTTCGTAAATTTGGAGAAACAACGCAAGAAAACCTTGAAATTTCAGAATTTATTAGTAAATTTACTAATGAAATAAAACCGCCTTTTTAACTAATACGGAGTCTAAAATAGCTAGTATTCTTAAGGATACACCTAGATGTAATCGTGAAATTAACTCTCCTGAGATCCGCGTGGTCGATGAGAATGGTGAAATGTTGGGAGTAATGTCTCCTCAGGCAGCTTTAAGGCTAGCCATGGAGCGAGGTTTGGATTTGGTAGAGATATCTCCAAATGCAAAACCCCCAGTATGCAAAATTATGAATCATGGTAAGTATAAATATGAGCTGCAGAAAAAAGCTCAAGCTGCCAAGAAAAAGCAAAAAGTGGTAGAGACCAAAGAGATAAAGGTGCGACCTACTATTGCTGAAGGTGATTACCAAGTTAAGCTGCGTAATGCCATTAAGTTTTTGGGTGAAGGAGATAAAGTGCGCGTTTCCTTGCAATTTAAGGGTAGGGAAATTACTCATGATGAAGTTGGTTTTGCAGTAATAAATAAGTTTAAGGCAGCTTTATTAGAGAATGCAAAGGTGGAAGTGGAGCCGAAAATGGAAGGTAGGCAAATCTTTATGATACTTTCTCCAAAGTAATTACTCGCGCATAGTATAGCTAAGCCTTTATAATTTGACTACGCGTTGCTCGATCACTCATGTAGGTTTTACTACATTTCGTTCCTCGCTCCTATATTCAAATTAAAATGCTTTAAATTTTCTAAGGATTATGGACGTCTTTTTAAGTGGTGGCGCTTTGGCTGAGCCAGGTGTCGTAGGCTCTTTGGAAAATGGTATTATCTAGGAAAATTTAAAACTTGCTCAAAATAACGAGATTTTTTCATAGCAGATTAGCTATGTAGCTGTAGCATGTTAATTACTTGCTAGATTATGCAAGCAGTGGCTTGAGGTGTCCTTCTATGTCTATTAAAAATTCATTTAATGGTTATTTAAATTGTTTAAGATACAAAGCATAATTTGAATTTGGATAGAAGTTAATAAAATGAAAGGTGAAGCATATGAAGTGAGAATAGGGCTGGATAAAGCAAGCAAAGAAGTTGGTAAAGCTATGAGAGAAATAGAGATTTTTAAACAACAGTGCAGAGAAAGATCCTGGTGTGAAGATGTCGCTTCAGGAAATGTTGAAGCTGTGCAAAAAAAAACTATTAGCAGGTTTAGATCTAGATGTAAATTCCCGTAATCCAAATAATTATAATAATTACTCAGCTTTGCACTACGCAGTTATGGAGCGGTCTAAAATGGTAGGCTGTTATATAAGGGATGAAGAAAAAATCGAAACTTATGAGCTATCCAGGCACAATTATATTAAAATAGTAAAGCTGCTTTTAGAAGAAGGAGCCGATATAAACATACGAGATGTAGACGGAAATACGCCATTACATCTTGCCTGTAAAGGCGTAGATTTGCCAATGGTTGAGCTCCTTTTAAAGTCTGGTGCAGATTATAACATAAAATCTCATCGTGGTGTTCAACCCATACATTCAATACCATTATTATCCATACCATTATTATCCATACCAGAGGAAATAGAGAATATAAAAAATACTATAACATGCTTATTAAAATATGGGGCAGATTTAAACCCTGATAAGTTTCCTAAAATAAATGGCTTGGACTTTAATGCTTATTGTCAAAGCATAAAATTTGAAAATCCGCTAGAGTTACCTGCATCTTTAACCCAAATTTTCCCAAGTACTAAATATGCTTTTCATGCAAAACTTCAGGTATGTGATGCTATTAAAACTTTAGGCATATTTGCTATGGTCAGCAAAAGCGGGCTAGACTTACCTTTCTATCTACCTAAAGAAATACAATTTTTAATTGGTAATTATTGCGCAGGGGTTAGTGCAAGCGTATTTGAAGCAGTTAGCTCCATACGGTTAGAACAAGGGGATAGCTTAGATGTTAAAGTTGATAAAGCTTATGAGGATATTGCTAATAAGTATATATCTCGTTGAAAAATAATGGGGAGAGACTGCAAAAAATTGCTATAACAGTTAATATGGTATTTTGCATGAGAAACATGAAAAGTATATTTGATTTTGATCTGCTGCAAAATCATTGAGAATTTGAAAAAATCTCTTATAATAAGTGAGTGTAATGGTTATTCTAATTAAAATTTAGCAAAATGAAAAGAAATGCAGATGAGGCACTTAAACCTCGGCAGAATAAAAAGCTTAGAAAGTTAATTTTGCATGAGGCTGCTGCTTTAGGGGATGTTGAAGCTGTAAGAGAGTTACTGGAAGACCCTAATGTAGATGTAAATAAGGAGAAGTCAGGATATACAGCTTTAGATAATGCTGTTTCTAAGAGATATAATATTATAAATTTTCATAAAAATAGACAACCACTCTTTTTCTTTAAGCTATTTCAAAATATATGGAGCAAAGATTATAGTTTTGAAACAGCAATCGAGCGTATTAAAGATTATGAAAGATCAGAGAAAGATAATTACCTTGAAGTAGCTAAGCTACTTTTAGAAAGAGGCGCACGTATAAATGCATTAAGCGATGATGGTATCTGCTTAACTCTTGCTTGTCGTGGGAATGATTTATCAATGGTTGAGCTTCTTTTAAAATATGGTGCAAATTGCAATATAAGAGCAAATAGGTATTCTAATGGTTCAATTAAAGACTTAAACGAAGAGTTTAATGTAACAATAACAGAGAATATGGGGCTCATTGAAAACAATGAGTTAATAGAGGTGATGCTTTATACTAAGTTGCGTTCAAGATAATACGGTTCTGTCATTGAGATTGTGTAAGTAGAAATAGAAGAAAGAGAGAAATTTTGGTATTTATTAGGCGAATAGGCAACTAAATATAGCCAGTTTGAGCC
>JAQSWL010000080.1 GCA_029266655.1 Candidatus Midichloriaceae bacterium
CAAATTGCCAATTGGTTCTATCTATCGCTATGCGCCATTTCTTATGGCCCCCTAACAGCTTTATTATAATCTGTCCAATAGCAGTATAATCAACAACTTGCTTAGCAAAGAGCCGCTCTACCTTGGCTATTTTAGCCCCAATCCTGCCACAAGAGCTCACCTGTTTTGCCAATTCCTTGATGGTAACAGTTTTTGCTTCGATGATTCCAAATATTAATTCGCAATATGTTTGTATTCTTGCTGGATGCCAGCCTAAAAATATGCATAATATGTTTTTAAGTGATTGAGTCTGCATAGCCTATAGCATTTGGTTTTTTCGCCCGCTATTCTATTCAAACTCAGTCGCTTATGCCACTTCTTTATAATAAGTGTGGGGTACTATGGAAAGTGGCATTATTCGGAAATATGATCATCCGTCAAAATTTCAAACAATTTTATTAAAAAATCTTGAAAATAAATTAAAATACATGTAATGTCTGCTTAAAATATTGTAATTATTATACATATGAACAACTTACATTCAATCGATATTGCAGTTATCGCATCCTACTTAATAATGTGCCTAATCATAGGCTTGAACAAAGCCAGCAAAATCAAAACTATTAGAGAATATACCTTGGGCAGCGGTTATATTTCTACTGTAGTATTAATGTTTACAATATTTGCCACCTTTGTTGGAGCGGGTTCAACAATTGGCACAGTAGAAAAAGTTTATTCCATGGGGTTAATTTTTGCTGTTACCACGCTATTACAGCCAATCTTTTGGGTTCTTACTGCTAAATTATTTACCGGTAGGATAGATACTTTTAAAAAAGCAGGTTGTATGTCTGTGAGTGACATAATGGGTTTTTTATATGGTAAACCGGGAAAATGGGCGGCTAATATTTTGTCAATATTTTTTGGCATAAGCTTAATTGCCATGCAAGTAATGGCAATTGGATATTTATTTAATTACTTCTTAGGCATCTCTCATTTCATGGGAATAATGATAGGATTTGGCGTACTTGTTGTATACTCTCTATTTGGCGGTATTAGAGCCGTAGCGCTTACCGATACCTTCCAAGGCCTAGTATTACTTGTTGCAATACCGGTTGCATGCGCGATTGCATTTCACGACGTTGGAGGCTACGAAAGGTTAATGGTTGAGTTACCTGATACTCATCTTACAATAGATTTAGCCAAAGATAATATATTATTGCTTGCAGGTATGGCATTTTATTGCTTATTACCTATATCAGAAGGTACATTTATGCAGAGATTCTTGATGGCTAATGACAGCAAGCAACTTAATAAAGTTTTAATGGGGTTAGCTTATGTATCATTGCCTTTCGCATTAGTAATCTGCTTAATCGGCTTTGTAATTAAAGTCAAAGCGCCAGAAGTAAATCCAAACATTGCTTTCTTTTATTTGATTGATCAATATGTTCCAATTGGTATTACCGGCCTTTTAATCAGCGGTATTCTTGCAACAATAATGTCTACAGCAGATTCCTGGTTAAACACCACAAGCGTTCTTTGCGCTCATGATATTGCCAAAGGTTTATTTCCAAAACTTACCGATAAACAAGAGCTATTAATAGCAAGAATATCAGTACTTGTAATAGCTACTCTGTCTGCAACACTTGCTCTTCTTGGCAAAGGCGTAATGGAATTAGAATGGCTAGCAGGAAACTTTTGGCAGCCTATAATTTTAATTCCTCTTATTGCTGGCTTCTTGGCATTTCAAACCAATCATATATCATTTATAGGTGCAGCTATTTTTGGCACCCTGGGGGTATTTCTTGGAGGGTATATTACAGGTGAATTTGCTACAGTAAGTATGTTGTTAGGTTCAATTGGGGGCGGCCTGGGATTGTTTGGCACGCATTATTTACAAATACTTACAAATCATAAAATTGATAATAATAAGTTTCCTCGGCAACCTCAGATTCATACTTATAAAATTAAGAAAAACTACTTCAACACGTTTGTTGATAAAGTTAAAAAACAAACTTCAAGATACCAAGATTATTGTTACCCATTAGGGGCTTTAGGAATGTTTTACTTCCTTAGCTCTTCTTTCTTTATGGCATTTACAGATATGAAAATAGTATATGTTATAATTTATTTAAAAGCGGCAGCTGCTATCCTTTGCTTTGGGCTTTGTATATATGAGTTCCATCTAACGTCAAGACAACAAGCTAAATATATGCCTTTATATTGGAATTTAGTTTTACTATATTGCTTTCCCTTTTTATCAGGCTATATAGCGCTTATATATAATGGTAGCATGCCTTGGATGATTAACTTAATGCTAAGCACGATCCTGCTATATGTATTTGGTGGGTGGTTTAGCACAATATTTCTATCATTAACTGGCTTTGCTGCAGCATATTTATTGTTTAAGTTTACAGGATATAGCCTAGCCACTTTGGATACAGGAGATCAACCTAGAATGCTTGGATATATATATTGCTTTTTAACAGCTGGCATTATTCTTATTTTAAAGCAAAGAGACATGCTGCAAGAAAAAGAATTACAAACCAGACTGCTATATGGAGCAGCTGTTGCTCATGAAGTTATAAATCCTTTGCAAAGCGCCTCTATGATGGCAGATACGCTCTTAAAAGTTTTCAAAGATAAAAATCTTGAAGAAATTGATAAAGAAGATTTTGAAGATATTAAGGGGTTATTAGAGCCATTCAAACAAAATACCCAAGCGGCCCTAAAAACGGTTGATAGGATGTTAACTTTAGTTAGAACAGATATATCAGAAGCCGATGACATAGGAAACTATAATATTAATGATTGCGTTGAATATACATTAAAATCCTATGGCTTAAGTGAGCAAAGATTAGCCCGCGTTAATGTTAATAAGAAAAATAGCTTTAAATTTAAAGGCAGTAAGCATTTTGTTGGGCATGTTATTGCTAACTTAATTAGCAATGCTTTAAAATATGCAGGATCTCAAAGCTCGATAGAAATTTGGTATGAGAATAATGAGCTACATTTTAAAGATAATGGCTACGGTATAGCTCCTGAAAAATTGCCATATATTTTTGAACCTTTTGATAAGAAGGGCAGTACCAGGGGCACGGGCGTAGGCTTGCCATTCTGTAAGTGCGTGATGGAAAGCATGGGTGGAAGCATTGAGTGCACATCTGAGTTGGGTAAGGGTACTGAGTTTATATTAAAGTTCGTGGATAATTAAAAGCGTGCAACTATGCTTTGTTGCTCTAATGGGGGGGTATTTTAAATAACTCACCCCAACACAAAACTAAATCTTTTTTTAAAAAATCTTGAAAATAAATTAAATTACATGCAATGTTTGCTTAAGATATTGTAATTATTGTACATATGAACAATTTACATGCTATCGACATTGCTGTTATTATTGGCTACCTAATATTATGCTTGGTAATTGGGTTATATAAAGCTGGCAAGATTAAGACTATTAGAGAGTATACTTTAGGAAGCGGTAATATTTCTACAGTGGTGTTACTATTCACTATATTTGCCACACATGTAGGAGCTGGCTCTACTATTGGTGTAGTTGAGAAAGTGCATTCTATGGGATTAATATTTGCTGTTACCTTACTAGCGCAGCCTCTTTTCTGGCTTATTACCACTAAAATATTTGCTGGGAATATAGATGTTTTCAAAAAAGCTGGATGTATGTCTGTAAGCGATGTAATGCAACTTCTATATGGGAAACCCGGAAAATGGGTAACTAATATAGTTTCTATATTCTTTTCAATAGGAATAATAGCTCTACAAATAGGAGCTATAGGCTACTTATTTAATTACTTTTTAGGAATATCCCATTTCCAGGGGGCAATGCTTGGATTCGGCGTGCTGGTTACGTATTCACTTTTTGGTGGCATTAGGGCTGTAGCTCTTACTGATACTTTTCAAGCCCTCGTCTTATTAATAGCAATCCCAATAGCATGCTCCATAGCTTTTCATGAAGTTGGTGGGTATAATGAATTAATACAAAAGCTCCCTAGCACACACACTTCTATAGTATTCACGAAAGAAAATATTATTTTATTAGCTGGAATGCTATTTTTTACCCTTATGCCATTGTCAGAAGGAACATTCATGCAAAGATATTTAATGGCAAATGATAGTAAACAACTTACTAAGGCATTAAGAATGATAATTTATATCTCCCTTCCTGTAGCTTCAGTTGTATACTTAATAGGATTTATTATCAAAGTAAAAGCTCCTGATGTTAACCCTAACATTGCTTTTTTCTATTTAATTAGCAATTATCTTCCAATTGGAATCACAGGCCTCTTAATTACCGGGATACTGGCTGCAATTATGTCTACCGCAGACTCTTGGTTAAATACTACTAGCGTTTTATGTGCTCATGATATAGCTAAAGGACTATTCCCAAGATTAACAGACAAGCAAGAACTTCTTATAGCAAGATTTTCTGTCCTTATAATATCGGGGCTCTCAGCAACACTTGCTTTAGCAAACCCTAGTTTAATGGGACTGTTATGGATGGCAGGCAATTTTTGGTTTCCTATTGTCATGATCCCTATGGCAGCTGGATTTTTAAGATTCCAAACTAA
>JAQSWL010000081.1 GCA_029266655.1 Candidatus Midichloriaceae bacterium
CGAAGTTAATTCGATTGATCAATCTGGAACTACAGCTCTTATATATGCTGCTAAATCTGGCAACTTAGAGGTAGTAAAATTTTTGCTGGAAAATGGTGCTGACGCTAATACTAAAAATAAAGATGGGAAAAGTGCTTTAATGATGATTGTGGATTCTGGCAATCTAGATTTATTACAAACTCTTATTGATAAGAAATTGGGTGTAGAAGCACTTGAATACGCCATCACTTCGGGGAATTTTTGGATGGCAAAAGCCTGTGTGAATAAACAGATAAAGGTTGAGACTAAAGTTGGCCGGGTTTATCCCATACTCGCAGCGGCCATTACTTCAGGAGATTTGGATATTATGAATATGATATTCAGTAAGGTATCTGATCAAAACCTGCTCACCACCTTCAAAAACGAGGCATTACATTATGCTATAAAACAAGGTGATTTAGAAATGGTGAAATCTCTCATAGACCAAGGTGCTAATATTAATTATGCTCTATCTTCCATACCTCCAATTTCTAGTGCAATCCTACTAGGACACATGGAAATAGCAGACCTTTTATTAGCCCAAGAAAAATTAAATGTTAATATTCTTCCTCGCGATGAAAATAATCCACTTCGTATTGCGATTAAATACAATAAAGTCGATGTATTAAGAAAAATGTTATTTGAGAAAGGAGGCGATCTTTATTCGCAAGATATTGTAACCTATAATCAAAATAAAGAATATTATATTAACGATGGAATAGTAGAAAATGAGGCCTCAAAGCAAGTGATAACCGAATACCTTAGCTTAGAGCGAGACTTTAGAGAAAAATTTGCGGATAAAGCAAAAGAAAAAATTGCAAATCATACAGGTGTGAACTCACTGGAAAGTGCTTATAAAGAAATAAATATTGCCTTAAAGGATTTAGTTCAAGATGATGATAAAAAATTTACTTCCGCATTCCGCACAAAAGAAATTAAAATTAAGCTTAATTTCGTGGATAAATTCATAATTGAGATAAAAGCATTACTTGGTCTATCAGATAAACTCGATACTGCTAAGGAGCGTATTTGTATGCGCATTGAGGAGGAGATATATAAGGCAATTAAAAATTCTGAATTATTTAAAAAGTTAACGCCGGAGTTGGAAGGAAATATATCTGTAACAAAAGCTTTAACAGGCATTGAAGAAAAATTATCCAAAGCCGAGAAAGTGGCTGCTGAGCGCGCGAATAAAGCAAATCAAGAAATAAGGGGTAAATAAGAACTTGAATTTTTATAAGTTTTCATTAATACTATGCAGAGCTAATTAGGGGCAAAGCAGTTGGAATCTGGTCAGGTTCGAAAGAAAGCAGCCATAACAGCGTCGTTTTGGGTCCTAATTAGCTAATGCCACATTTCAAAATAAATTGATGTTCAATATCACTGAGCCAGAAACGCAGTCTGCAGAAACATCTAATGATGTTATAGTGGGCATAGACTTAGGCACCACAAATTCATTAATTGCATTTAAGGACGAAGATAAGGTTGTATTTTGCACCGACAAAGATGATGCTTTAATTCCCTCAGTTGTTTATTATAGCAAAGATTCGGAGCCATTGGTTGGTAGAGATGCAGCCCTAAACCCCACAGCATTTCGCTCAATAAAAAGGTATATGGGGCAAAGACCTGAAAAAGCTGCTGAATCCAAAGCTTATACTCATAACGCTGATGATAAAGTTCTCCGGTTTAATTCACCGGCTGGCCATAAAACTCCAACTGAAATATCAGCTGAAATTTTATTATACTTAAAAAAATTAGCGGAAAACACCTTAGGCAAACCTGTTACTCGCGCAGTTATAACTGTGCCAGCATATTTTGATAAATCCGCAAGACAAGCAACATATGATGCTGCCCGCTTAGCTGGCTTAGAAGTGGTTAGAATGTTAAGTGAACCTACAGCTGCAGCAATTGCTTATGGCTTTAAAGGAGAGCAAAATGGCACTTATGCAGTTTATGACCTTGGCGGTGGCACATTTGATATTTCTATATTACGTGCAGAAAAAGGAATTCTTCAAGTACTAGCAACTGGAGGAGATACAGAATTAGGTGGCGATGATTTTGATGCTATGTTACTTGAGCACTTGGTTGCTAAGCATAAAAATAAGGTAATAAATTATTCCGAAGCTTTACAACAATGCAAATTAATCAAAGAAGCTTTAAGCACTAAAGAAGCCTGGCAAGGCGCATTTGCAAATTTAGAAAGCATAGAAGTTACTAGAGAAGAATTTGAAGCGATTACAACTAAACTCATAGATAAAACCTTAGATATTTTCAAAGGCGTTCTGCGCGATGCGGGAATTAAATTATCCGAGCTTACCGAAGTTATATTAGTTGGTGGCGCCACCCGCATGAAAAAAATAAAGGAAATGATAGGAGATTTTTGTGGGAAATTATCTATAGATTACCTAGATGTAGAGAAAGTTGTAGCTATGGGCGCAGCATTACAGGCACATAATTTACAAAGCTCTAACTCGGATTTATTGTTAGATGTTACACCCCTTTCACTTAAATTAGAACTTGCAGATGAAATTGCAGAAACAATAATACCTCGCAACACGCCAATCCCAGCATTTGCCGCATATAATTTCACTACACAAAAAGATGGGCAGTCTGGGTTTGTCATTCATGTTTTGCAGGGAGAAAGTCCAAATGTAAACGGCTGCAAGTCATTAGCAAAATTTGAATTAACCGGCATTCCAAAGTTGCCAGCAGGGGCAGCAAAGTTAGAAGTTGCTTTTCAAATAGATGCAGATGGTTTACTTTCAGTAAAAGCTAAAGAATTAACAACTGGGATTATTGCGGAAGTGCTGGTAAAACCCTCATATGGGTTAAATGAGAAGGAGATAGCTGAATTGTTAACAAAAAAATGATTCATTCTGTTTACCTTTTTTTAATAATTTAGTTATAAGGTCTAACTATGGTCAAGAATTAACTGGGTATTATCACTCACTGAAACTTGAATTATAGAGTAAATAAGAGGATTATATGGCGCAAGACATAATAGATTATGGGAAATTGGTAGATGAGGCTATGCATGTTATAGTTCACCGTGTGCTAAAAATTATCCAAGAGAGAGGACTACCAGGAAATCACCATTTCTTTATTTCCTTTGTTACTAAACATCCTGGGGTTAAATTGTCTAAAACTTTGACAAATAAATATCCAAAAGAGATGACCATAGTACTTCAATATCAGTTTCAAGATTTATTCGTAGACAACAAAGGATTTACTGTAACCTTAAGCTTTAACGGCATTAAGGAAAAGATATACATACCGTTTTCTGCTATTACCACATTTGCTGACCCTAGCGTTCAATTTGGTCTGCAATTTAGAGAAGTAGACTATGGATATGGAGAGGAAATAGACTCAGAAGTGGACCTGGAATTGGAAAATGGAGATTTTAATACCCCTTCATCCACAGACAAGGGCGACACTCCAAAACCAAAAGGCAAAAAAGGCAAAAAAGAAAGCCAAGATAATGTAATATCACTTGATAAGTTCCGGAAGAAATAATGGAACCAACGTATTATTTAAAAGTTTTTGGGGCTTTAGTTTTTGTTATAGGCTTGTTTTGTGCGATCCTTCTTATATTAAAAAGGGTACAGCCCTCTTATTTCAGTATTAAAAACCCCTCACAGGCTAGCATTAAACTAGAGGAACAGCTTACTTTAAGCCCAAAGCATAAAATGGCAGTAGTAAGGTACGAAGATAAGAAATATTTATTGCTTTTAGGCGAATCTAATACAGTGGTGGATGTTGTTGATTCACTTAAGAATGATGAATCATAATAGAATAAACCTCTCTACTCTTCCTTAATACTAATCTCTTATTTTAAAGCCTTTTGTAAGCAATCTACGCACAAAGAAATGTATGCTTCTTTATCTTCATCACTTTTAATAAAACTATTTTTATCTAATGCTGCTGAGCTTGTAATCGCCAATATAAGAGTTAGAATAAATTCAGTTTTGAAATCTGAATTGATTTCACCATTTGCTTTATAATGATTTAAAGCCTTAATCCATAATTTCGACTCAGCTGAGAGCTTTATGCCAATATCGTCACTTTCTTTATGTTCCAAGCGCTGCCAACCAATCATACGCATTATGTCTGGATTATTTTGGTAAAATTTAATGTTTTCTGCAATCAGCACGCGCAAAAAATCAACAAAAGGCAGATCTGAGCTAGGAAGTATATTAAAGTTTTTATTTTGATCTTCTACAATACTTTGTTTAACCGCACACCATAATGCTTCTTTATTTTCAAAATAATGAAATATAAGACTGTTATTAACATTAGCTAGTTTTGCAATCTTTCCTATAGAAGTGCCCGCAAATCCATGCGTAACAAACAATTTTCGAGCAGCCGCAAGAATTTTTTCTTTTGTAGGTTCTTTTTTCATGCCACTCCCTAATACTAAATCTCAAAATAAATAGAGCATTAAAGCGCATCTTTTAGCAAATTTGCTTGGTAAAAAATTGATGAATATGTAAAATATTCAACTGCTTTTTCCCCTATCTCAATTTATTTTGAGATTTAGCATAATTTATATTGACCGATCAGTCAATCATGTTTATACTTATTTACTTATTGATCGATCTGTCAATACTATTACTACTTGAAAGGAATGTAAAATGGATTCAAAAAATCTATTCTTTGCTACCATTGCACTCACCGCTTGTTTAACACAATTGGCTGCAGATATTTGTGCGCCGTCCATACCAGACATTGCCTTAAGTCTTAAAACTGATATTCATCTTGTAGAGTATACAATGGCCCTTTACATGTTCGGCGTCGCCTTGTCACAGTTAATATATGGGCCTCTCTCAGAAGGCATTGGCCGCAAAGTGCCTATAGCGATTGGTATAGTAATTGCATTTTTTGGAACTTTAATATGTCTGTGCGCTAATACTATTGAAACTCTTAATGTAGGGCGTTTAGTCCAAGGTTGTGGCACAGGTGCTTGCGCTTGTTTGTGGAGGGTTATATTTAGAGATAAGTTTGACAAAGAGAAGTTAGCAAAATACGGTTCTTATTTAGGTGTATTCATAACTTTTATTATACCTGCTTCACCGCTTTTAGGCTCGGTACTTCAATATTTTTTTAATTGGCGTGCAAGCTTTATATTTGTAAGTTTTTATTCAATTATTGTCTTCTTATCTTTTATACTATGTTTTAAAGAAACAAGTCAGCATCACCATAATGAAAGATTGGCACCATCTTACATCATAAGTACATTTCTTAAGCTTATTACTAATCGCGTTTTCATTGGTGCAAGCCTTTGCACTTTTTTAAGTTATGGAGCCTTTTTCACATGGTTTATAATTGGCCCAGCTTTATTAATTAATGAGGTTGGAATCACCCCTATTGGTTTTGGATTAATTAGCTGTTTAGGTGGCGGATTAGCAATGGGGAGCGCCGGTTGGTTGAATGGCAAGCTTGTTGTAAAATATGGAATGAGGGCAATGTTAGCATTGGGGTGGGGGTTAATGAGCCTATCAGGAATTCTTATGCTAAGTGGATATATCGTATTTGGCATTAATGCATGGGTTATTGCTTGCCCAACTATTTTGTTTTATTTTGGTTCAACTTTTATATGGCCCAGCACTTTTGCTACCGCTTTCACCCCTTTTGGGAAAATTGCAGGTTACGCTGGAGCTCTTTATGGCTTTTTACAGATTAGTGGTGCCGCAGTTCTTGGAGGTATTGCTGCATATTTACCCAATAACAGCCCTATGCCTCTAGCTCTTCTTATGCTTTGCACTCCGATACTTTCTTTTGCTATATATGAATTGATAGTCCTATCCAGAAAGCAATAAACGCCACTATAGTAAATTAGTTTGAAAAGTGTACACAGTAAATCGATAAAAAGCAAAACATAAAAGAAAGACCTCGGTAGCTCAGGGGCGAGCGCGGGAGCAGCTTACACCATAACTGTTGAAAGTGCTAAGAAATATAAAAGCCATAAAAAGAGAGTGTATTTTAATTTAATAAAAAGCAATAATGCAAACAACGGGTTGCCGTTGT
>JAQSWL010000082.1 GCA_029266655.1 Candidatus Midichloriaceae bacterium
CGGCAAGGTTGGGATAATGCTTGAGTTTAAAGCAAGCTACCTGCCTTTGTTATCCCTCGGGGTGTTTGTAAACTCAGCTACAACAGTGTGCGGCGATAAATTAATACTTCAGGCGCAAAATGCGCAAATTGTATTTAAGTTAGCTAATAAAGATTTGCCAAATAAAATAGTGGCGCATTTTCAGCAAAGGGCTGGAAGAATTAGCCTACCAACCAAAATTCTAATGCCTCTGACAACAGGGCGCAAATGGATCTGGATCGAAGGAATTGATCTGGAAGTAGATAAGGTAATATCAAATAAATCACTATTGACAATGGAGGATATTATGCGAGGAACTATAAGCAAGAACTATTATTGGCAGCCAACTGAAGGCTTAAGCAAAAGTGAGCAACAACTCATTAGCATAGCCAAGGGAGAAGCGTCATCAAGCGATATCCTGCAACTGTATGAATCTACTTCTGAAACAGAAAAGTTAAAAAGCAAAATATTAGTAGCAGGTATGTATTATTGTTCTAGGTATCCTGAAAATTCAGACCTTAAGGCTTTTCTAAAAGAGTTAATTGCAAAAGGAATAGGAGTTAAAGGAACAGATGAAGATGGCAATAGCATATTCCAAGTAGCGATAAAAACAGGTTGCTTAGATTTAATAACCACTGATCTGATTAATGATTATTATAAGAAAGATAGCCAAAACAATTATGACGCTAATTTGCTTCATACAGCGGTATATTTTGATGTGTTGCCTGAAATATATGACAAGTTTAATAAATCATTTAACTTTGAGCAAAAATATGCAGTTGAAGGGCAAGAATTTACTCCATGTGAGCTAGCAGTGGAAGTCGGAAGTATAAGATCAGTCAAGTTCTTATCAGCAAGATGTGGCAAGGAATTAATTAGTAAAGCAAAAGCTTTTGATAAAAACCTGTTAAACATAGCAATAGAGTTTGAGCAATATGCAGTGCTGGAATTTTTAATTTACAATGCGCAGCAACCAGTAAGTGCTAAGCAATGGAGAAGCGCATTATACTATGCAGCAAATAAGGGTGATATAGGAGCTTTAAAGTACCTTGAGCGCATATTGACTACGGTACCGAGGTTCAAGGAAGATTGCACGATCTTCGATGCAGATATCGAAGACAATAACATCATGATAGAAGCAATCAGAAGAAGTAATATAGAATTAGTGAAGTATTTGATAGCTAATCACCCAGATTTTTCAACAAAAATATTTAGCACCGGAAAAAACGCGCTAGGTATCGCTATGAAGGAGCATAAAAGCAAAATAGGCACAGCAAATGAGCATAACGCTGAAGTAATCGTAAATAACTTACAGAATGGTTTGGCTGCGGGTGAGATCAACAAGTACAAAATAGTGAGATTAGGGAAAAAACCGATCAAGTATTTGATACTTCCTGGAGGAGGGCCAAGAGGGGTGGCATTTGCAGGCGCATTAAAAGGGTTAGAAGCTTGTGAACTAGAAACAGAAATAACGCATGTGGCCGGAACATCAGCAGGGGCCATGTGTGCTTCGTTATATGCATTAGGGTTTAAGGCAGATCAAATCAAAACAGTGCTATCAGAAAAAGTGAAACTGATAGATCTATTAGATTATGATAAGTCCAGCAAACTTTTGAAAATGATTAAAAACGAAGATTACATGAATGAGCTTTTACAAGATGGGTTAGTCTTTGATTTAATTAAGAAGCTAGGAGCTCAAGGAGGTTTATGTACAGGAGATAAGGTTGAGGAAATTTTAGCTGGTTTGCTGCACGAGCAAGAAATAAACCCTAACTTGACCTTAGGGGCTTTAGGTGAAATGGTGGCTAGAGGAGAAATGGTGGCTAGAGGAGAAAAAACCAAAGGGGTAGCCTATAAGCATTTATATATGGTGACGGTAGACATAAACGCTAAAAGCGCAGAAGACGGCTTGATAATACTAAGCTCAGAGGACAAAAGGTATAAGGATATAAGAGTTATAGATGCAGTGCGAGCATCAATGTCAATACCTGGGGTGTTTAAACCCAAAGTGTTAACATATTGGGATGGACAACAAACGAGAGAGTTAAAGTGCATCGATGGGGGATGTGCGTATAATAATCCATATGACATTTTTGATAAGGTGAAGTTTACCCGTACCGGAGATATACCGGACGGAGGAGAAAGAAGAGATGACAACCCTAGTAGCTTATGCTTTGCCCTAGTAAATGGTAGCAGGGGTATAGAAGATAAATCTCAAGAAACTGAAGCTGATGCAGGAAAAGGAAAAGATAAAGAAGGCAAGGATGAAATTGCAATAAAAGATTCGTTTCAGACACAATTGGTTAAGTGTTTAGTCGGCTTGGGTATATTTTTTCAAAAACACAATCCGTTTAAGGTTAAAGAAGATGCCAAGCAGTGCTATGAAAATTTTATAGGGCCCTTGGTAGAAGTATTTTACGATGCGGAAGAGATAAAGAACGGATATTGGCAAATGAGTATTGACGCAAGGAGCATAAAGCTACCATGCGGAAATATAAAGTTATCAAGTTTTGATATGACGACTGACGAGCTGATTACCATTATGTGCATGGCGGAAACTGCAGTTTTAAGAGAGATCGGAGCAATCCTAACAAGAGACCCAAATGCATTTGATAGTAGGAGCCAGCAAAATAGCAGTAGTAATCAATATAACAGTACAGGGATGAATCAGATGAATAACCTTATAACTTATTCAACTGGAACAACTACCACAACAACGACTACTACAACGTCACTAAGTAATCCAACGATTTATGAGGTGGAGATAGAAACGCAAAATACCAAAGATTTGTATCTGACAACAGAAGCAGCCATAAAAGAGATAGCAGCGCTCTTGGCAGATATAAACAACGGGGCAGCGCAATACATAGTTGATATGGAACCGAGGCAAGCGTTTAAAGAGTTTGGTAACATCTGGGTTTATACTGGGCTTAGGTTTTTGAAAGAGTCTGTTGAGGCACAAAAAGTTGAAGCGGCAGAGGTAGAAAGATGGTTATCCGCTGCATTAAATGCTGATCCTGCAAAGGATAAAGTTAAGCACGGAGATCTTGTGAAATTCTTAGGTAAACTCAGGAATATTAATTTAACACAATCTGACCTAATTATTACGGAAATATTGCAGAGCGACGAGTTAAACGAGTTCCGCAAGATAAGCCCCACGGGAAGTGCTAGGTATCGAAATCCTGTAAAACACAAAGGTAATACTCAGGTTGATATTCAGGATGAAAATGCTTTTAATCGATATTCTGATCTAGGATATTGGTATCAAGATTTAGATTTAATCAACATAGGAAGTATCATCCTCAAAGATAAAGAAAATATTGAATTTGTGGGAGCAATAGGAAGAGGCCATAGATTAGTTGATGGAAATAATGCAGATGCAACAGCGGTATTGGCAGGCAGAAAAGCAGAGCTCAAATCTGGTAAAAAGTTAGTAGGAATCTACAATACTGGAGGTAATCATTGGATAGCGTTTATTATATTTAAGGATGTTGAGGGCAAAATAAATTGCGGATATAAAGACTCACTAGACAAGAACAGAGGTGATTTTGAACTCGATGTTAAGAAAGCCTTTGGAGATGAAATATCTATAAGTCGTTTAGCAATAGAGCAAAGAGAGCAAATTAAAAGATTGGATAATGCTATATCTGGCAATAAAGGCTTAGTAAGCTGTGGCATTTTTGCACTCCAGAATTTAGTTATACTTGCTGATTGTGAAAATATTGAAGATTGTAAAAATATTGACGAAATTGAGTTTTATAGCCCAGGCAGGAAGTTAAGCGACTACAAAAGTAACATACAGAAGGCCAGAAGCGAGTATGGACTGCTCTATGCAAAAAAAGTTTATGAGGACCTGGCAGATAATGAAAAGACGTTACAATATCTCTTGCAGGAATTAAAGGTTTCCATAAAACCAGACGATAAGTTATTTACGGAGCTTGTGCGGCTAACAACCTCAACTTCGCTAAGTAATGATCAGACACCTAATAATAACCCAGGAGTAGATGTTAATATGGATCGTTTAAACAACATTCTTAACAGGCATCAAGATACCCTTGATAAAGATAAGGATGTAGAGAAGAGGAAATAAAGTGTAAGGAGTAAGAATTGATCTAATAGCTTTAATTGGGTATGAATAAAAGATGTGTATATTCATACCCTGCAAAAATAGGAAGCGTTTACGAGACTTTTTTCTCTATTGCCGCAAGTGAGAATAAGCAATAGTGTTATTATCGTTATAATAGGCATTGTTAACAAACCCTTTTAAAAAGGAATAAGATATAGTAAAGTGGGGGAAAAAGGTATTTATGACCCATAGAATGTACCCAATAATAGAAGAGGTTTTCAACAATAAGATACTGCCGATAATAGAAAAGTATACGACCCCACTTGGAGGTAGACCACCAAAAATCAGTCACTATGTATGTTTTTG
>JAQSWL010000030.1 GCA_029266655.1 Candidatus Midichloriaceae bacterium
AGGCATTGGTATTCTTAAATAAAAACAATCATGTGATAAGATCGCTTTCATTATTTTCGTGGATGAAATCAGTATTATCTTGAACGCAACTTAGTATTAGAGCACCGTAAGCCTATGCCAATAGGTGCGGATGCGGAGAAATTAGATGCGACGCCCCAATTTTTTAAATTAACGGAGTATAATACCAAATCTCAAAATAAACTTAGCATTAAAGCTCATCTTTTGGCAAATTTGCTTGGTAAAAAATTGATGAATATGTAAAATATTTAACTGCTTTTTCCCTTCGCACTTTGCCAAAATCTGGCTTTACTATCTCAATTTATTTATGAGATTTGGTATAATTGGTTTGACAAATGCTTGAATTATGGCTAGAAGTAGCTGCATAACTTCTAAGCGCTCGTAGCTCAACTGGATAGAGCATATGACTACGGATCATAAGGTTGAGGGTTCGAATCCTTCCGAGCGCGCCATTTCATACTATTTCCCAAAAATAATCGGGAAAGATGTATATAGATTTCGGCAAATTATTTTGCTGGCAAGGCATGAAGGGAAAGAGTAGTTGAATATTCTATATATTCATCAATTTTTTACCAAGTAATTTTGACAAAAGATAGACGTTAATGCTAAGTTTATTTTGATATAAGTAATAAAGAAAGCCGGTAAGTATGAGAAAGATTTTTTCAGTTTTATTATTGGTGGCTCTGGCGTTCGTTGCCAATTTTTCTTTATGGTTCTTACATACTAGAGTGATACATAGCTCGCTTGCTCAATTTAAAAAAGAATTGTCGAATAATAACATCTTTCTTACCTATGATGATATAAAATTCACCAACTTCAAATCTTGGCGTGTGGATGGTAACTTAGCAAAAGTACAGCTAATGGTAGGAAAAGAAGCTACCAATATAATAAAATTCGCAACTTTGAAATTCCGCAGCCTTCCTTTTGATAAAAAGATACAATTCTCTATTGAAGGCGCAATGAATACGACTGTTAAGGAAGGAGAGATAGTAAAAGAAAGTTTTAACTTTGTTCCTAAAGAAGGTGTAAACCCAGAAATATCTATAAATTTAGAGACGGCACTTAAAAATATTAGTGATGAACTTAAAGACCCAGATGAGCCAAAATTACATCTTATAGATTCACTTCTATATACAGATAATGGTTTTGATGTATTTGATGCAAACACCAATACTTTGGCATGGAATGTTGGGCCTAGCAAGATTGAGATTGATGCTAGCAAGAATGCTCATGAGCGCAGGGTTAATTTCACTCTTATTATTAAGGATATAGTTTTTAATAAAGGTTACAAACCAAATAAATATAATGAAGCTTTGCATAAATTACGCTTAAGACTTGGAAATAGTAATTTTGATATTCAATTTTCTTATGTTGAATCTCCAAGCAAGCGCTTACTTGAGTTGATGAGTAGAGACAAGGAAAACAAAAAGAATTATAAGAAAATTTTTGATTCTTACCAAATTAACATAAAGCAATTTAAACAGGTAACAGATCTCTATAGTATGAACTTAATAGGTGAATTAGATAGACAACCAGATGTTCTTTTGCCTCTTGCTAATATATCATTAAGCATTGATGGCTATAAAGAATTTGCTAAATATATGTCTGATTTTTATAATACCATTCTTGATGATGTTGTGGCAAAAGCGCCTAGCTTCCCAGCTACTAAAATGACGCCAGCAAGAATTAATAAATTTACTGAATTCCTTGGGTCTTTAAACCAAAATACAGATTTAAATAAAGAGGATGATAATAAAGATAATATAATGATTTCCATTACTCATAGTAGGGGCGGTGATCTATACATATCTCAAAAATCATTTTTTAACGTATTTAATGAATTTCAAAATATTTTCAATGATAAATCTCAAAACCATAAATGATATTACAAATTGATTTTTATATAATTTTAGCAATTGTGGCCGTAGCAATTATCGGCATTCTTTTTTTTATCAATTCTAAGTTAAATACCTTATTAAGATCTATTGAGGACAATTCCAAAGACATGGAACTGTCTCAATTAAAAAACCATTTAGATTATTTAACTACCAATTTACATAATTTACACCAGCTAGTTGAAGGTAAGCTTAATCACTTTAGCACTATGGTTGAAGACCGTATGTTTAGAATGCAATCTGATAGCGCTGACAAACTTGAGAAAATAAGACAAACAGTTGATGAAAAGCTTCATGAAACTTTGGAAGCTAGACTAGGTGATACATTTAAAATAGTGTCAGAAAGATTAGAGCAGGTGCATCGCGGCATTGGAGAAATGCAGAGCCTTGCGACTGGAGTAGGGGATTTGAAAAGAATTTTATCTAATGTAAAAACTCGAGGCATTTGGGGAGAAGTTCAGCTTGAGGCAATTCTTGAGCAAATGATGTCTCCACACCAATATGAGAAAAATGTTAGTGTAAGAGAAGGTTCTTTAGAAAAAGTGGAGTTTGCTGTAAAACTGCCTTCAAAAGAGCTAGAAGGTTCTATTTTGCTGCCAATAGATGCTAAGTTTCCTTTAGATGTTTACCAAAAGCTTGTTGCAGCTCAAGATACTACTGACATACAAATGGTAGAATTATTTTCTAAAGAGCTAGAGCAAGCTATTAAGAAACAAGCTAAAATGATATGCGATAAGTATATCAACTCTGAAACGACCACCGAGTTTGCAATAATGTTTTTGCCGGTTGAGGGCCTTTACGCCGAAGTGCTGAGACTGCCTGGGTTAGTAGAGTTTGTTCAGCAAAGCTATCATGTGGTAGTTACGGGGCCTACTACTCTTTCTGCTATTTTATCTAGTTTACAAATGGGATATCGCACAATCGCTATTCAAAAACGCTCAAGCGAGGTGTGGAGTCTTTTAGCTGTTGTGCGTAAAGAGTTTGTAAAATTTGCGGACCTATTAAGTAAAACAAAACTTAAGTTAGACCAAGCTAGTAGGGTTATAGGTGATGCTGAAACAAAAACAAGGACCATTCAAAGGCATTTAAAAAATATAGAGATTGATAAGGATATATCAATAGATGAAGATGTAGTTTTACCAATTAATTTAGCTGCGGATAATAAAAAAGAAGACGAAAAAGATTGAGATAGGCCAGATTTTGGCAAAACGCGAGATGAAAAGTATCCACCATATTTTTTACATATTCATTTATTTTGCATCAAGTAACTTTGGAAAATTTAATACCAAATCTCAAAATAAATAGAGCATTAAAGCTCATCTTTTACCAAATTTGCTTGGTAAAAAATTGATGAATATTAAAATATTCAACTGCTTTTTCCCTTCGCACTTTGCCACAATCTGGCATTACTATCTCAATTTATTTTGAGATTTGGTATAATTTGAATATAAGCCACAAAGAATGAAAGTAAAGCCCACATGAGCAATATTTCAAGGGAATTATAAAGGCTTAGCTATATTCTTTCCTCAAATATAATTTTGCCATGTGCCCTTCGTTTTTATAGCCAAGGCTTTTGTAAAATTCATGAGTGCCATCTTTCGCACGTCTAAGACCTGATACTAAATCAATAATGCATATCCCGTTCGATCTTGCAATATCTTCAACAAACCTCATAAGTTTTTTTCCTATGCCTTGCCCTCTATAGTTATTGGCTACTACAAGTCCTTCAATGCGAAATCGTACTGCATTTGAAACAAAAGTATTAGACCTGGACCAAGCAATAAATCCTACAATTTGTTTTTCTATTTCGCATACAGCTACCCCGTATCCTGGGGTTTTTAGGAATCTTTTAAACCTTATGGTAAAATCTTCAAGAGATGCTGGATATCCAAGCTCAGCAAGTAATGGCAATAAACCAGATATATCAAAATTTGTTGCATGCCTTATTTTCATAACACTTTCCTCAAATAGGCTTTCCGTATAATATAGCTAAAGATAAGTCAATAGTATTTTACCTAAACACTTGAGACTCACTTATGAAAAGGATATCACAAATTTAGTTTAGCTCATTATAGTAAATTAGATTAAATATTTAACAACCGCGGCTAACTATTTGCAGTATTGCCTTTTGATGCGTTAAACATTTGTAAATTTTTTTAATTTCCCTATTGACTAATATATCGTTTTATTATATCCTGTTAGATAAGGTGTTTTTTATACCCCAAGGCAAGTAGCCTTTTTACAATATCCATGTAGGAGAAAAAATTATGACTGTTTCTATTCTAAACAATTCTTCAGCTCGCACAGCCTCAACAAATATAGGTAAGGCTATGACTGATATCCAAAGTTCAAGCTCAAGGTTATCTTCGGGTGAAAGAATTATCAATCCTTCTGACGATGCTACTGCACTCGCAATTGGTACCGGTCTTAAAACCGATGCCTCTACTTGGAGTTCAGCACTAACAACTACAACTCAAGCTCTTGCCATCACCTCAATAGCAGATGGTGGTATGAAATCTGTTTCTGATATTTTAGCAAGGTTAAAAGCTCTAGCTTCTCAAGCTAATAATGGTGGTATGAGTGCTAATAACTTGTCCTACATGAAAAAGGAAATGGATGCTTTAATATTGCAAATAGGTACTGTAGTACAAACCAATAAATTTAATGGAATTGTTCTACTAGATGGTACATTTACTAATACAGCGTTCCAAGTTGGTCTTTCAACAACTGATACTATTACTCTCAGCTTCTCAGCTGTTGATGCTACTAGCCTTGGTGTTAATAGTATTGACGTAACAGCTGCTGGTGGTATTGCTGCTGCAAATACTGCTTTGGATGCTGCGATTATTAGCGTGCAAACTTATAGAGCTCAAGCTGGTGCTGACCAATCTAGGTTTAATTTTGCTGCTACAAATATTGAAACAAGCCTTAATAACGTTATGGCTGCTGCGTCTATATATTTGGATGCTAATTTTGCTGAAGTTTCTGCACAATTTGCTGGTTTACAAACAAAAATGCAGGCAGCGATTGCAACACTTGCAAACGTCAACAATTTGCCACAAAATTTGTTGAAATTAATTAGTTAATATTAATAAATAAGGTAAAAGATGGCTAGTTTCAGTGTTAAATCATTATTGATTTTATATACCGATGGTAATGCCAACGGCAGTATTAAATCCGTTGAAGCTAGCCAGCGCACGCAAGAATTTTCAAAATTATCTCATCAAGATAATTTCCCTAAATCAGAGCCTAGCTTTGGCCCTGAAGTGATCATTAAACAACCTATTTTTGTTACGACTCCAGATGGAGTATTGCATGTTAAAGTTGGGGAAAAGCATGTTCCCGAAATAACAATGGAAAATTTCAGTACAGTAAGTAATGTAAATTCCAAAATAAATTAACATCAACCGTATTGAAATATTTTTTATATAAATGTAGTGTTATACCAAATCTCAAAATAAATTGAGATAGTAATACTATGTTTTGCCAAAGTATAAAGGGAAAAGCTGTTGAATATTTTATATATTCATCAATTTTTATCAAGTAATTTTGGCAAAAGATTTTGAGATTTGGTATTATATAGTATTTATTTGGTTATATTTTAAGTGACATCTGACAGACACACTTTTTTTAATTATCCATTCCCCAAGAATTTGCTTGTAGATATTAAGCGAGGCTATTACAAGGTACTTGGTGTAGACGGGGCAGAAGAGGTTATTGAAGCAGATAATGCTAAAGACGCTTTAAGCAAAACCAAGATAGTTAATATTAGCAAGATTGAATACATGGGATTTTGTGCTAAAAAAATTGTCGATGCTAAAGAACTTATAGAAGGCAATGAAATAGAAACTGAAGAACAAGAAGAATCCGTCCAATCTCCAGAGCAACCCCCCGAAACAAACGAAAAATCCTAGGAGTAATTAATGACTAAACTGGTGCATATAATCAACCCAGAAATTATTCGTGCTTATGATATCCGGGGTAAATATAATATTACTTTATTTAAAGAGGATGGCTATTATTTAGGCAGATCTTTGGCGACATTAATAAAAAAACACGGATTGCCACAAACTGTTTGCGTGGGTAGAGATGGCCGGCTATCTTCCCCGGATCTGCATGAGGCACTTATCCAAGGCTTAGTTGAATCTGGAATGCAGATAACAGATGTTGGGATTGTTGCTACACCCACTCTTTATTACGCAACTGTAACGCAAAAAACTACAGCTGGCATCATTATTACTGGCTCCCATAACCCAGGTGATCAAAATGGTTTTAAAATAGTTTATCAAAATGGTCCGTTTTTTGGCGAAGATCTTCAAGGGCTGGCGAGAATTTCCGCTAGTGGTGATTTTGTAGTGGGCAATGGAATAGTGAACCACATTGATATTAGAGATGAATATATTTCTGCTTTAATGCAAAGAGCTATTGGCTCTTTAGGTAGAAAACTAAGGATTGCTTGGGATCCAGGTAATGGTGCTACAGGAGAATTGGTAGAAAAATTTGCTAAGTCTATAGATGCTGAGCATTTTATAATCAATTCTAAAATTGATGGGACCTTTCCCAATCACCATCCAGACCCAACTGTAGCAGAAAATATGGCTCAATTATGTGATTTAGTATTGAAAAATAATTGTGATATAGGTTTGGCATTTGATGGCGATGGCGATAGGTTAGGGGTTGTAGATAATAAAGGAAGAATTATTTTCGGCGATCAAATTTTATTTATGTTGGCAGAAGATATGTTGACCAGAATTCCTGGCGCCAAAGTGGTTGCAGATATAAAAACAAGCAATTTTGTATTTTCTAAAGTAGCTGAACTAGGTGGTAAGCCCATAATTTGGAAGACCGGACATTCGTTTATTAAAATAAAAATGAAAGAAGAGGGCGCCTTACTTGGGGGTGAGATGAGTGGGCACTTATTTTTTGGTGAAAATTATTATGGCTTTGATGATGCATTATTTGGCGCCTGCAAGATGATTAACATAGTTAGCAATCAAAATTATGCGCTTTCAGATAAAATTGATACTTTACCACAAATTTATGCTACCCCAGAATTAAGAATAAATGTTGACGAAACCATAAAATTTGAAGTAATAGAATGGATCAAGGACCACATGAGAGCGCAAGGTATTAAATTTACAGATCTTGACGGTATCAGAATTTCTAATAATAATGGTTGGTGGTTAGTGCGCGCATCTAATACACAAAATGTGCTAGTTGTAAGAGTTGAGGGTAACACAGAGGAAAATTTACATTACCTATGTGAAGAAGTGATAAAAGTATTTTCTATATTTAATATAAATTCAGAATCTATTAGGAGTTTCATTGAATGTCGTTAGGAGTAAAACCATTAATTTTTGGCATATCTGGAACCAAGTTAACAAAGGAAGAAATTGAATTTTTTAAAGAAGTAAATCCATACGGATATATATTATTTGCCCGTAATATTGAAACTAAGGATCAAGTCCGTGAACTTACTCGATCTTTAACAGCATTAAATCCTAATCGAGTTACTCCAATTTTAATAGATCAAGAAGGTGGCAGAGTTGCAAGGCTGCGCCCACCACTGGCTAAAGATTATCCCACAGCTAAATATTTTGGGGATATTGCAAAGCAGGATCTAGATGCGGCGTATCAAGAGGTTTTACAAAATTATTATAATATAGGGCTGGAGTTAAAAGAGTTTGGCATAAATGTGGATTGTGCTCCGGTGGCTGATCTACTTTTTGAATCCGCTCATGAAATTATTGGAGATAGGAGCTTTGGAAGCTCTGTTTCTATCGTTACAAAGCTTTGTGAAGCTGCGTGTGTAGGGCTTAAAAAATCTGGGGTAAAACCAATACTTAAGCATATACCAGGTCATGGCCGAGCTCAGTGTGATAGCCATGAAGATTTGCCAATAATCACTACCGACCTTTTGACATTAGAATCAACAGATTTTCAGGTTTTTAAGAATTTATCTAGCATTTTAGATGCTTGGGTGATGACGGCACATATAATATTTCCTGTAATTGATCCAGATAATTGCATTACAACCTCAAAATTAGGCATTTCTTATATAAGAAATAGATTGGGTTATAAAGATACCAAGATTTTATCGGATGATTTATCCATGAAGGCCTTGAAAAAAACTGTTGGAGAAAATGCGATTGCAGCTTTACAGGCTGGATGCGATATAGCTTTACATTGCAATGGAAAAATTGATGAAATGGTTGATATTTACAAAAGCGTTTGTAATTTAAATACCCTTCAATCTTCTATAATTAAATAAATGATTTTGGTAGCCAATCATAGTTCCCTACATTTAGCATCACAAATATGTGAATTGGGAGGCCATACTCTTATTAGCAGCAGTTTAAAATTTTATAATTCTAAAGAAGTGGAAGTTTCAATTCCACAATTTCATGCAAATGAATGCGTTTTGATTATTGGTTATGATGGTGACTCAAACTTGGCCTTTATTGAGTTATTGCTCCACGCCCAAAGGTTAAGGGATATGGGTATTAGCAAAATACACTTATGTATGCCTTATATGATTTATAGCAGACAACGCCAAGATGATACTGGTTCATTTGGCGCCTTATCACTTGTAATAAAGATGATAAATCAATGTCAGTTTGCCAGTGTTTCAATAGCTGATGCTCATGACCCAGAAACTTTTTCCCACCTCAATAATTTTGTTGAAATACCGCATAATTCCTTATTTACTGATTATATACCTCTTGTAAATGAAGAGTTGGTAAAAAGGTATGGACGACAGGGAATTTGGAAAAGTGGGAGGAGCAGCAATGGAGAGCACCGTAAGCCTATATTAATAGGTGCGGATGCGGAGAAATTAGCTGCGACGCTCCAATTTTTCAAATTAACGGAGTATACAAAGGATGCTGTTTTTGTTTCCCCAGACGCTGGCAGTAAGAGAAGACTTAAGTTTTTTTTAGACGTTGGCTACTATGGCATCGCTTTAAATAAAGTTAGAAAATCGCCTTCAGAAGTTTGCATAAGCGGGAAGTGTGAAGATTTTAATAGAAAAGATTGCATAATATTAGATGATATAGTAGACTCTGCAAACACTGTTTGTAGGGCGGCTGAATTCCTTAAAAAATGCGGCGCGCAGCGGATAATTGGTTATATTAGCCATAATTTGTTAAACCCTGATGCAGTAAAAAGAATTGAAGATAGCCCCATAAATTATTTGGTGCTAAGCGACACAAACGCCCCCAAGCCATTTGTGCTTGATTGCGAAAAAATTAAAATTGCAAGTGTAGCTGCTGTAATGGCTAAACATTTGCAAAATATAATTTAAAAGGAAATTAGAGATATGACAGAAGTAGTTAAATTTAGCGCAGAACTAAAAGAAAAAACAGGCCGTGGAGCATCAAGGGCAGTAAGAAGAGATAGTAAAATCCCTGCAATAGTTTATGGTGGTAAAGATGCACCAGAAATGGTTTCTGTGTCTTTAAAAGAATTTGTTAAGGAATATCAAAAAGGTGGTATTAAAACTAAGTTGATCGAGCTTGTTACCGATAAAAAAACTATTCCAACCATGGTTAAAATGGTCCAATGCCACCCAGTTACAGATGTTCCAGCACATATCGACTTCTTAAGGGTTGGTAAGGATACAGTTGTTACAGTTGAAGTTACCATTCGTGTAATTAATGAAGATAAGTGTCCTGGTGTTAAGAAAGGTGGTATTGCAAACATTGTAAGTCGTAAAGTCGCATTTGCTTGCCACCCAAGCAATATTCCTCACCACATTGAAATAGATCTAGCTGATTTTGAGATTGGTCATATTGTTCACATCAATGATGTGAAGCTTCCTGAAGGTGTAAGCCCTGTTGATAAATCTAACTTTACTTTAGTTACAATTATCGGAAGAGCAGAAGAAACTGAAAAAGCTGCCGCAGAAGCTGCTCCAGCTGCTGGCGCATAGTACAGCTGCTGCCTTCTATATTTTTGGAGCTCTAAGTTGAATGAAAGTAATAAGCTAGATAAAGCTCAAGTCATTGTTATAGGTGGTGGTTTAGCTGGTAGCGAGGCTACTTGGCAAATCGCTAACCGTGGTGTAAAAGTTGCTCTTTATGAGATGAGAGGGGTTAAAGAAACCCCAGCTCATATAACTACGCACTTAGCTGAACTTGTTTGCTCTAATTCTTTTAGATCTGATGATATTAATAATGCCGTAGGCCTTTTGCATGAGGAAATGCGTAGGCTTAATTCTTTGATTATGAAATGCGCAGACGAACACAAAGTTCCAGCTGGGTCTGCTTTAGCTGTAGACCGCCATGGTTTTTCTCAAGCAGTGGAGCGTTCGCTTAATGAACATGAAAATGTTACTATAATTCGTGAAGAGATAACCATTTTACCAAAGGATATTCCAGTGGTTTTAGCGACCGGGCCGCTGAGCAGCGAAGCTATTGCTAATGAATTAAAGACTATAACTGGGCAAGAATATTTAGCTTTCTTTGATGCAATAGCTCCTATTGTGCATAAAGACAGCATAGATTTTAATGTAGCTTGGTTTCAATCTAGATATGATAAAGGTGATGGTAAGGATTATATAAATTGCCCGATGAGCAAAGAAGAATATGAAGAATTTATTGATGAATTGCTTGCTGGCGATAAAACCTCTTTTAAAGAATGGGAAAAAGACACACCATATTTCAATGGCTGTTTGCCAATTGAAGTAATGGCAGAAAGGGGTAGAGATACACTTAGGTTTGGGCCAATGAAGCCAGTAGGCTTAACGGATCCTAGAACAGGTAAGCGTGCATATGCAGTGGTACAATTAAGGCAAGATAATAAACTTGGCACTCTGTATAATATGGTTGGGTTTCAAACAAAACTTAAATATGGAGAGCAGCAAAGGGTTTTTCGTAAAATTCCAGGACTTGCTAATGCTGAATTTGTTAGGCTAGGAGGGCTGCATCGCAATACATTTATCAATAGCCCTAAGGTGCTTACCCAAGATTTGCAACTTATTAATTGCAAAAATATAAGAGTTGCTGGGCAAATTACTGGTGTAGAGGGTTATTTAGAGAGTGCGGCAATAGGATTATTAGCAGGTATTATGACTGCTTGCTCAGTAAATGAGAAGCCTAATCCAAAATTACCACTTGAAACTGCGTTAGGATCCCTTCTTAATCATATAACTTGTGGTGCGAATTCAGATACATTCCAGCCAATGAATATAAATTTTGGCCTATTTCCTCATTTAGAAACCAAAGCTAGAGGCGACGATAAAAAGCGTATGCTATCTGAAAGAGCTTTGAATGCTTTAGATGGTATAATTAGCGATATTAATTAAAATTAAACACTTCTAAAACCTTGAATAAATCCCCCATTTGCATAGGAGAGATCAGTCGTTCCAATGCTTGACTAATAACTTTATGGTCTGCACCATTTTTAATTAATACCTGAGCGCGAATCTGGATGCCATGGTTGCATAAAAAATCTCTCTGTGTTTGATAGTGCGTTTTTATGCCATGTTTAGAAAAAATGTCGTTAAGAGCTCCAAAGTCAACATGAGCGGTTATATCTGCCTCACCAATATTGGAGAAAACATCATGATATTTGTGCCCCTTTACTGCTTGCAGAGTGCTTTTATATGGAGGGGTGAAATACCCGTAATCAATAAACAAAGTGCTTAAATTGCCACGCTCTGCTAATTTCTCTGCAATATCTTGTGCATCTGGGCAAATCTCTATTATACCGTTTTCTGGGCAATCAGCCTGAATTTGTGCGGGAGAGATGCGCACGTTTCCAACTCCTAATTCATAAAAAATACCGCTTACTCGCTCGAATTGCTTGATTGGTAATGCATCCAGGAATTCATTGGCAACAATAATAAGGTTGCCAGAGGGTAAGTGGCTAATATCATCTACCCAGGTTACATCATAATCACGCAGGTTTTGTGCTTGTTTTTCTATAAGTTTTGTAGAGTTTTCAACGATAACAATGCTTCTCAAATTTTCATGAAATCCTGGTATATGCTTAGTAGAGCGTAAAATATCTTTCATCATTGTACCTTTACCTGCACCTAGTTCTACCAAGTAAAAGCTGGTATTAATCTTTTGATATTGTGTAGCACACCATATTCCAACCATTTCCCCAAACATTTGGCTGATTTCAGGAGCAGTTATAAAGTCGCCATTCGCACCAATTGATTCATTATTTTGATAGTAATTGCGAATTGCAGAGCGCATAAATTCATCAATTGGAATAGGGCGGTGAGTCATATAACTATTATAATCTAAATATGCCTTTATTTTACAAGATCATTCTATTGATTGGAATAACATTAATATAACTTTTTATTTATGCATTTATTGAATTTATTTCAAAATTATTAAATATATTTTGCAATATTAACTAATTATAAACTTTTTATCGTTATTATTCGAATAATATAACGAATATATGAGGTAATTTATGAACAATGTTTATACTAATATAAAGAGATTTCATAATAATATAGAGAGATTTTATACTAATATAGAAGAGAGATTTCCTAATAATATAGAGAGATTTCATACTAATATAGAGAGATTTCATACTAATATAGAAGAGAGATTTCCTAATAATATAGAGAGATTTCATACTAATATAGAAGAGAGATTTCCTAATAATATAGAAAGATTTCATACTAATATAGAAGAGAGATTTCCTAATAATATAGAGAGATTTCCTAATAATATAGAAGAGAGATTTCCTAATAATATAGAGAGATTTCCTAATAATATAGAAGAGAGATTTCCTAATAATATAGAAGAGAGATTTCATACTAATATAGAAGAGAGATTTCCTAATAATATAGAGAGATTTCCTAATAATATAGAGAGATTTCCTAATAATATAGAAGAGAGATTTCATACTAATATAGAGGAGAGATTTCCTAATAATATAGAAGATATAAGCATTATGGGCTATATCAAAACTGGTGTTGCAATACTGGTGGTGTTCCAAATCATTATACTGCAGGCCATTAAGGTATTTTGTTGGGCAATAGCTGCTGTTAAAAGTTATTTTAATTACAATGATTCTTCAGAAGATATAACAAGCCCAAATACCAATCAACAGAATGTCCAAGCAACAGAATTGGTTTTGCAAGAATCTGAACCTACTAATAATGAAATTTTATAAACCTTTTATCGTTATTATTCGAATAATGTGGTAAATATATGAGGCAATTTATGAGATATGTTCCTAATAATATAGAAGATATAAGCATTATGGGCTATATCAAAACAATTATAAATGATGGACTTAATAACAGCCATGAGAATATAAAAAATGTTGCAATATTGGTGGTGTTCCAAATCATTATACCAGGGACCATTAAGTTATTTTGTTGGGCAGTAGCTGCTGTTGAAAGCTATTTTAATTACAATGATTCTTCAAAGGATATAACAAGCTCAAATGCCAATCAACAGAATGCCCAAGTAACAGAATTGGTTTCGCAAGAATCTGAACCTATTAATAATGAAATTGTTTAACATAATATAGATTATCGAAGTAATGTGTTTATTTGATTATCCAACTTTAGCTTGGTTGCCTTACGGCTCGGATATAGTGTTTTAAGAAATATTATACCAAATCTCATAAATAAATTGAGATAGTAAAGCCAGATTTTGGCAAAGTGCGATGGGAAAAAGCAGTTGAATATTTTACATATTCATCAATTTTTTGCGATGGGAAAAAGCAGTTGAATATTTTACATATTCATCAATTTTTTACCAAGCAAATTTGGCAAAAGATGCGCTTTAATGCTCTATTTATTTTGAGATTTAGTATTATATCATTTTCTTCTGCAACGTAAGGCACAAGGTAAATCTTATTTAAGGATATAACTCTTGATTGTGATGATTAGTGATTTTAACAAGATTGCCATTTTCTATTTCTTCTATTATCTCTTCAAAGCCTAAGCCTCTTTCTAATAAAAGCTTAAATTACTTTCGAGATTTCTAATTAGTAATAGGCCCTTCTGGCTTACCATGCACAAATTGCTCAACAAACTCGTTTCCAGAGTCAGAGATCTTACTCCCCTCGCCGTACCAAATAAAGTTTCCTTTATGAATAAGCGCTGCTTTATCTGCGATCCTAGAAGCACAATTCATATCGTGAGTAATAGTAATGGTGGTGGCTCCAAGCTGCTTAGAACAGCTTTTAATTAGCTCACTTATAACACCAGACATAATAGGGTCTAATCCTGCAGTTGGTTCATCAAAAAATATGATTTCTGGATCTCCTGCAATAGCCCTTGCAAGCGCTACTCTCTTTACCATACCCCCAGATAATTCAGCTGGATAAAGATCAAGAGCTAGTTCATCTAGCCCAATTAATTGCAACTTTTTCAAAGCCAAGTCACGCGCTTGCTTTTTATCAATTCGTGACTGCTGTAACATAGTAAAACAAATATTCTCCCAAACTCTAAGGCTGTCAAAAAGAGCTCCTCCTTGAAATAAAACTCCGCACTTATTTATAAGCTCACCTCGTTTATCTATTGGTAAATAAGTAATATCATGCCCATCGATTAATACCGTGCTCCCCATATCAGGCTTAATAAGACCAATAATGGATTTTATCAAAACACTCTTTCCAGTACCAGATCCGCCCATAATTACGAATGACTCGCCCTTCTCTACTGAAAAGCTTATGTTATCCAAAACTTTTTTGGTTCCAAAACTTTTACTTAGGTTTTTAGCGGTTATTTTTGCATGCATGCTCATATTTATTTGCCAAATAAAATTCCAGTAATTATATAGTTAGAAAGTAGTATTAATATCGAGGCACTAACCACAGCACTAGTAGTAGCCAGCCCTACTCCCTGCGCTCCACGCGCAGAATTATAACCATGATAACATCCCATTGTAGTTACAATAAAACCGAAAAATGCCGCCTTGATAAGGCCTGAAGTTACATCTGGTGTTTGGAGATACTCGAAGGTGCTCTTAAGGTAACTATAAGAGTTAAAATCCAGCTTATATACACTAACCAAATATCCACCAAATACACCTATTATATCTGCTACTATTACTAATAAAGGCAAAGTTAAAACTCCAGCAAGTACTCTTGGCAATACTAAATATTTAAAAGGGTCTGTATTTAAAGTGTTTAGTGCATCTAACTGCTCCGTAACTTTCATAGTGCCTATTTCAGCTGCAATAGCAGCACCAACACGTCCTGCAAGCATTAGCCCTGCAAGCACTGGCCCAAGTTCTCTAGTGATAGATAAAACAACTACCGATGCAATTGAATTGCTAGCATTAAAACGCGAAAATCCCGTATAGCTTTGTAAAGCAAGCACCGCGCCTGTAAAAATTGCTGTCATACCTATAACCGGCAATGAATTATAGCCAATTTGCCAAATCTGCTGAAATAGCTGTTTAAAGTAAATTTTCGTGGAAAAAGATGCTTTAAATATAAATCCTATGAATATAGCTAATCTTCCAACCGACGCCATGAACATCAAAAATATATGGCCAAGTGCTGCGACAAATTTCATGATATATAAAACCTATTAAATCTGTTTTGTAGAGAGGTCAAAATCTCATATCCTATAGTATTAGCTTTGTTTGACAACTCATCTATAGTAATGTTTTTACCCATTACTTCCACATAAGTTAATCCATCCAGATATTGCCCTGGAA
Organism: Candidatus Midichloriaceae bacterium; assembly: GCA_029266655.1. Classification (GTDB taxonomy): domain Bacteria; phylum Pseudomonadota; class Alphaproteobacteria; order Rickettsiales; family Midichloriaceae; genus JAJTHY01. Next base: position 15,560 of record JAQSWL010000030.1, read on the forward strand.
TCGCAGTAATATCAACCATTATAAAATCCATGGTAACCCTTCCTAAGATCGGAAGCCTGTACCCTTTAAAATAACAATCAGCATTATTTGAAAGAATTCTATGGTACCCATCCCCATAACCAATGGCGATAGTTGCTATTTTTGTCCCCTTTTTTGCGATAACACTTGCAGAGTAGCTTACTGGTTCATCTTTAGTTAATTCTCTAATAGCAACGACTTTTGCATATATGGAAGCAACCGTTTGCACTTCTGAGGGTTTATAGGGATTTGGATTAATTCCATACAGCATACACCCTGGTCTTATTTGACTCAAATGATATTCTTTCCCTAAGAAAACCCCCGAAGAATTACTAAAAGAAATTTTGCTGCCTGGTAATTTTTTTTGCACCTCTAGTATAGATAGCAGCTGAGACTTATTCATTGGATGCTTTGGATCATCAGCACATGCAAGATGCGACATTATATATTTCACATCTAACTCTGGTAAGTTAAGTTTATCTATATCCGCAGTATTGATTCCTAATCGGTTCATACCAGTGTTAAAGTGAATAACACATCTATACCTTGGAGCTATGCGTTTTAAAAGCTCTATTTCCCTTAAGCTGTTTAACACGGGGGTATAATTTTGAGCAGTTGTTTCCAACAGTTCTTCTTCTGTTTGAGGCGCTAAAATATAAATTTGGTCATTAGCATCATATAAATCTTGTAGCCTATATGCTTCGTCAAAATATGCGAAATAAAAGTCTCTACAACCAGCCTCTTTTAATGTTTTAAAAATCTCGCACGCGCCTAATCCATAAGCATTTGCTTTAATAACAGCCGAAACATTAACTTTGGGCCCTACCACTTCTAAAGCAAGTTGATAATTGTTTTTAAGTGAGCCTAAGTTTATTTCTAGGATAGGTCTGGTATTCTGTACATTATACATAATTTTAACGATTCCTGAGTATTGGAATGCTTCTAAAATCATTTTGCTCGGAGCTTGAATTGTCTTGCAAGAAACGCATATAATTTGCAGCTGTTATTGTAGGAGTAAAAGCATTTAACGACCCGCTTCCTGCAATATCTATTGTCATAGTTGCAGATCTTCCATATGGAATAAAGTTGATTCTGGTAAAGCTATTTATAAGCTTATTCTTTAAATCTACTCTAGCTGCATAGGCTCCAGAAATACGAGTATTGGAAAATTTGAAATCATTTAAACTTGCAATGCCCCCACTTACTTTGACACTGCCTGAAAGATCTTCAAAAATGCTTTGGCCATTTTGGCTAAAATGCTTGAATTTGTCTAATTTTTCATTAAATGGTGATTTACCATCTCCAAGGCGCACTATTTCGCCAATATCAAATCCATCCCATGATATATTTTTTCCAAGCACATTTGCTGAAGCGCTTAAGTTGGAAAATATAGTATCCATCTCAGCGCCTTTTGTAACTAAGCTACCGCTAAGACTTACATACCCATTTAACTTATCATATTCACCATAATACTTAAGTAAATTAAGAAGTTTAGCATTGGTTAAAGAAAAAGTTAAAGAGTATACCGGTATGGATGAAGCAATCACTAAGTTTCCAGAAAGGTCTAATTTCCCTTGGAAAGCATCCGCATTAACATAATCAATCTTAATAATTCCATCCTGTGATTCAGCCATTAAATTAAAATTTTTAAGTGGCATAGTAGGCGATAAGTAATCATTAGCTTTAATTTTAAAATCACCTATTATGTTATGAATACCATAGAAATTAGCCCCTCCCACTATTGTAGTTGCTGCAGCATCAGGAGTATTAGATAAAAATTGTTTTTGTCTTGAGATTAACAGCTCTTGCTTTGGCATTATCTTTTCAATAAAGCCAGCGGAGATTTTGTTGGCTGTGAGATCTACAGATAACTTTGGTATTATATCCGACGTAGCTAAAGAAATTTTTCCGGATACCTGTGCCTGTTCAGTATTTAAAGAAAGCTCATCTATGGAAAAATTATTTGGTGACATATGGCTTTCCACATAAAAATTTGGGAAGAGCATGTCACGATATTTAAATTTCTCTATAATTAATTTAAGATTTAGGCTTATTGGAAAATCCCTTACCCATTTGAAATCATCTGTAATTTCATAGAATTTAATACCAGTTTTTTCAAAGTCAGAACCGTATAAATTAGCTATAAAATTATCGGTTAACTTGGAAACACCTATCGCATCCCCATCTATCTCGTTTATTCTAATAACAGCATTGGTGCTTAATTTATTTTCCCCTATATATTTAAATGCTACCTTGGCAAAGGCAGATAAATTACCAGAATTAATTTTCAGATGGCTTAGGCGCAAATTTCTAGGCATTATCACCATATTAGAACTAAGCGATAATTGTTGAGAATTTAAAATATTTAAATCATCAAACCCGATATTGATCCAATTACGAAAGTTTTTATAATCTTTAATTTCTAAATTAACTGCCCCATCAAATTTAGGCCTAACTTCATTATGACTTATTACGCCACTGATTTTTATGTTGCTTGCTCCGGGTAATTCCATTGCTAGTTCGCTAACTACTACCTTTGATTCCACCAAATTTGAGAGTAAATCAATATTTTTGATTTCCTGTTTATTCAATATAACTTCTTTAAACGCAATATTTATTTTACCAAACAGACTATGAGGCAAATCAAAATCAAATAAAGCTAATAGCTGACTTATAATGTTTTCAGTTGATAAAACCTCTTGAGTAGCACTATCAAATAATGAATCAAGATTAATCGAATCTCCTTCAATTTTAGCCATAATTTCATTACTACTATCCTTAGATAGTGAGATATTGCCAATAATCTTAGAAATACTTTTGGATGAAACGGATAAATTAGAAAACTGCATCTCTTTATTAGTTATTGCTACATTACCACTTGCAACAATTTCATCTTTTAAAAATGCAAGTAAGGCATGGCTGAATTGTGGATTTTTAATATTATTAAAAAACTTAGCGTCTACCCTACCATTCAAATTATAAGTAGTAGAGTCAGTTATAAAATCACCCAAAAATTTTATTTCAGAAAAATCGCTCAAAATAAAAACCTGAGAAGCGTTTGCTTCAGGTTTAGAAGATGCGTTAAGAGTTGCATTTAATTTATAATTAAGCCCATCCATACTGCACGTGCCAGCAATTTGTAAAGATCCATTTCCTTTATGTTCGAATATGGCATTTATATTACTAAGCTTATCCCAAAAATTACCGCTTTGATTCATAACCAGGCTTGCATTTTCTAATGTTAACTTGGGCATAAAATTATTGCTACCCTTTGCAAGCAAAGACTGCATGTTTTGATAGGTTAATTGGGCTCCAATTATTTTCACATCATTGAGCTTTACATCTCCCATAAATAATGAAAATAAATTAGTGCCAAGTATAATTTTAGGTATCTCAATATTAGAAGCACTATCAGAATTTATTGTAACTTGTTTTAAGCTGATATAGCTAGAAGGAAAAGTTTTGACTTCTATATCGCCCTTTATCTTAAGTTCAACACCTAATTCTTGCGCAAATCTCTCAGTTATTGGGTTTTTTAAGTAATTAAAAGCAATGAATTTCGGCGCAAAATAGAGCCCAAAGCATACTATAAGCAAAGGTAAAATTAACTTATTGATCGTTTTGCTCACAAAGGTCTATCATATAAATTGCACTTACTTACTTTAATACTAAGAGGGCAGAATAAATTGGTCAATGGTTTTACTTAATAAGATCAGCTAAAAGATGTTTTTATGTCAAATCTCAAAATAAATTGAGATAGTAATGTAATACTATATTGGTAGTATGATTGGAGGCATTAGACCAGGCTGACTATTTGATATGGGCTATCTAAAGAAGTTGCCAGAACATCAGCAATCAAAATATTGCCGTGCTTTAAATCGAGCAGCTCACAATTGCCAAGTAAAATACCTGAAGGCGTCTTTAAGTTAGCAGAGCTTGTGTAACTATAAGATCCACCTGCGCGTATAATAGGCCTATCTCCTGATACTCCATAAACTCTTCCCTCGTAATAAAGCCCATTTGTATCTATGAGTTTGCGACATCTACTTAGCAACTGCACATCTGTTTTGCCCAAATTATTTATAGTAATTCTATAAGACCATACATATGTAGCTTCAAGGCAAGAGCAATGCCTACCTATAAACCTAGGTTTTACTTCAAATTCTATATTATTAGCTGTTTCAATAAGGTGCTTCATAAATAATTAATGGTCTTTGCGAGGGTGATATTAACTCAACCTAAGGTAATAATGCCAGTTATTTTTTTAGCTAATTCTTCTATTTTAGATTTGTCTCTACCTTCTACTAAAATCCTTATTAGCTTTTCAGTACCTGATTTTCTTATCAAAACTCTGCAATCTTTAGAATATTCATCTATAAGTGAGTTAATAGAGTTAGCGATCTCTTGAATCTCTAGTGGATTTTTCTCTGAAAATCTAATGCTTTTGCTAACCTGAGGTTGTAATTCAAATGGGCGACATATAGAGCTTAACTTTTTTTTGCTTTCAACCAATAACGATAAAACCTGCAGAGCAGCAACAATGCCATCACCCGTATGAGAGTAATGCGAAAGTATAATATGGCCAGATTGTTCTCCACCAAATGAAGCCCCTTCCTCGCGCATTTTTTCAGCTACATATCTATCACCTACTAATGACCTATGCACCTTAATGCCAAGAAGCTGCATATAATCATCTAAGGCCCCGTTAGACATTTGTGTAACCACAATAGATTTTTCCTTTAGATGATTTTCTTTAAGCATTTTTGCAGCAATCATTGCTATTAGATGGTCACCATGAACCACCTGCCCTTTCTCATCGCAAATTAGTACTCTATCTGCATCACCATCAAGTGCAATGCCAATATCCGCTCTTGTTTCAATTACCCGCGAAATCATTGCTTCAGGGTGTGTGGATCCACATAATTGGTTGATATTAACACCGTCTGGGTTAACCCCTAGCTTAATTACTTCAGCTCCTAATTCCCAAAAGATTGTGGGAGCAAGATTATAAGCAGCACCATTAGCACAATCTATAACAATACGTAATCCAGAAAGTTCCGTGCCTTTAGGAAAAGAGCGCTTTACATGCTCTATATACCTACCAGGAGCATCATCAAGACGCTTAGCTCTACCCAACAATTCCGGAGAGACAAACATTTTAGTAAAATCACCTGTAAGTATAATATTTTCTAATTCATCTTCTACACTATCATTAAGCTTTTGCCCATCTGGACCAAATAGCTTTAGGCCATTGTCTTGATAAGGATTATGAGAAGCGGATATCATAACACCAAGGTCAGCTCTAAGAGATTTTATTAAAAAGGATACGGAAGGCGTAGGCATAGGGCCCACCATTATAACATCCATTCCTGCTGCAATAAATCCAGAAACTAATGCAGGCTCCAGCATGTAGCCAGATAGCCTAGTATCTTTAGCTATTATAACCCTGTTACGATGCCCGCCACGCTTGAAATAGTGCCCAGCTGCCATGCCAAACTTTTGTACTAAATCACATGTCATAGGGTACACATTTGCTGTACCTCTAATACCGTCTGTCCCGAATAATCTTGAGCTCATACGCCAAATAAAAGTTAATCGGTAACAATAGTATCACATAAAATGATTGCTGTACAGCTTGGCATGTAATACTAATATATTGTATTAGTTAATATAAAAAAGGCGCTATAATAGTGAGTGGCGATAATTTTGAAATAGCAGGATCTAAAATAGGTATAGGTGAGCGCAAGCGCATTGAAATACCTGTGGCAAGCTTATTTGATTATACAGCGATATCAATACCGGTTGAAGTAATAAGAGGTGTAAAGAAAGGCCCGACGATGTTTGTATCAGCCGCAATACATGGTGATGAAATTATTGGGGTTGAAATATTAAAAAGATTATTAGCGCGCAAAGAACTTAATAAGATACGCGGAACTTTAATAGTAGTTCCCATAGTTAACCCCTTTGGATATAATAATAACACTAGATATTTACCAGATCGCAGAGATTTGAACCGTTGCTTTCCAGGATCTGAAAAAGGATCACTTGCATCTAGAATTGCTTACACTTTTATGAACGAGATAATCAAAAAGTCTGATTACGGCATAGATATACATTCTGGCGCAATACATAGGTTTAATTTCCCACAGATAAGGCTAGCATTTAAAGATGCGATTGAAATGAAAATGGCAAAGGCCTTTGGGGCTCCCGTAATACTAAACTCCCCATTAAGGGAAGGAACTTTAAGAGAATCCGCTAATGCTTTGGGAATAAAGACAATTCTCTATGAAGCTGGAGAAGCCTTGAGATTTGATGACTATGGAATAAATGTTGGATTACATGGCATACTAAATGTAATGCGTGAAATTAATATGCTAAAAATTAGCGAAACCGATCCTCTTCCATCAAATGTAATGACAGCGAAATCTAGTTATTGGCTTAGGGCGCCTAAGAGTGGCAGTTTGCGCATGCTAAAGAAAATTGGCTCCTTCGTGCAACCTGGTGAGCTGGTAGGAATCGTCTCAGACCCTTATGGGGATAGAGAAGCTCAGATAACTTCAGCAACACCAGGTGTTATAATATGCGTAGCAACAATGCCCCTTGTAAATAGAGGTAATGCTATAGTCCATTTAGCAACCCTAGAAGACATGGCTATGGGAGAAGAAAGCTCCGAAGGCTCATTGGTGCTAGATAAAGACATAGACATAGAAAATGAAGATTGGTTTTTGAACAAAAGGTCTTAAAATCAGCATCATCTAGCTTTGCTTGGCCCTTTCTCCTCAGCAGTTTTAAACACTTTATCAACAAAACCATTTTTCTGGTTTCGTTCAGTAGCTTTCTCTTTATTAAAAATTTCTTCTAATTCCTTTTGCGCTGCAATCAATAGCTTATCTGTAGCACCCAAACCAATTGCATTATTTATGCATTCTAGAAATTTATGTAGATAGTAAGTAAGTGGCCTATCCTCTAACCCTTTATCTATATGATTCATTACTTTAACAACCCTAGCCATTACATCTATGTCATAGTGTTTTAATAATTCTAGATCAATTTCCGTTGTTTTATCAGCACTTTCCCCAATAACAGCACCTAGTTTTTCTGCTATTACAAATGATGGTGCGGAGTTTAGGAATTTAGCTAATGCGGAATCTCTAACTTTTGCAATATCTCTAGTTACAATGTTATTAGGGTCCTCTATGTCTACAAGCCCGCGATATCCTAAAATCTCCTTGATCTCTATATATTTCTGAAGTGCTCGATTGAATCTTGAATAATCCTTTTCATTTGAGGCTTTCATATAATAATACACTTGTTTTTTCATTAAATCTGGTAAAAATTCTTGAGCGTCTTTACCATCAACTTTAAAACCTTTTTTAGCAGCGTATACCAATGGATCTTCGCCACCAATTTGTATTAATAAGTTATTGGACCTTTGATCTTCTGGAATTTCAATTTTTGACATCCATTCAAGCTTAATTGATACTTCTTTCAAAAGATCTCTATTTTTCTTAAACTTTTGTAAGTAAAATTTTTTCAGTTTATCGATATCACGTGAATTTTTTATTTCAACTGTAGCATCTTTGTCATCTCTTCTACCTCCGTTAAATACGTGAGGTGATGGATCTAGTTTAGCTCCACTCATAGAGATAAATTTTGTATTTTCAAATTTGAATCCAGCTTTTACCAGTTTATCAATTCTGGAGTCTATCATTGCCTCTATTTCGTCATCGGATATTTTAACCATTTCATCAATAGCTCGTTTAAACTCGGTTATTTTGAATGGAATCTTACTATACCCAAAACCTATTAACTCTTGCTTCAACCTTTCGAAAAGATGATACGTACTTTCATATGATATCATACCAGCCTTTCCATGGTCTATTTTTACCACTATGTTCTTACCATCTTTTGAAACTACACCTAGATTCTGGTTATGATAATCCCCATCTCCAGCAAACAAGCATGCAGCCATGACTTTTTCAAATCCCTCCATTTCTTGGTCAGAACTTTTCTGAAAATCTGCTAAAGTTTGAAAATCATCAAAAAACTTAGATCTACCATATATCATGCCATTGTTGCTCTTATCAACTTTTGGCGTTCCTTCCTTATTATTATCTATTTCCGTATCTACCGTCAGTTCAAAAATTGGCGCCCTATCAAATAGCAACCTTTGGTAAAGCGGTGCTATAACATATTCATTTACCAAATCTCTTCTATCCATTATCTGTCTAATTTTCTCTCTACCAGCATCATTACTATCATCATTTTTTAACAGCGCCGATTTAAGAAGGAAGGTGCGTTCATCACTATTTCTTTTGGCAACATAACCTGCAGCCTGACCTTTCTGCTTAGCTCCTTTATTTGTAAAAGCTTTAGTAGATTCTATTTTTCTATCTGTGAAGAACTTATCTAACACATCTTTCTTCTTGGCAAAGCCCTTCATATCCTTAAGATTTCCTCGAGCTTTTTTATCGTCTGAACCGTTCATGGAACTACCTTATGAAAATAATCTTAAGGTTTATGATTTCATAGAATGATTAATAATCTATTAATAGACATAAAAATAAAGACTGGTTTTTGAATAAAAGATCATAAAGACATGATAAAGCGAAGAGAATGCTGTCATCGCTGCAAAAGTTTACGATTTCATAAAATGATTAATTGGTTAAATATATACTCTTTCCTCTCTCGTTTTGCACATCGATTGCTCTAATAATAGAGTCTTTAATATCAGACCCTATGGATAAGCAAATATCTAAAGGTCATAATAACGCTATATATTATTTTTTGGGCACTATAATAAGAATTGCCTAATTATCAATTTAAGAATTGTCTGATTATCAATTAATATTTCCAGCTTCCAAAAGCAGCTCTAGAGCAAAATCTGTGGCAAGGGCACGTATCTGAGTGCGGTCACCAGAGAAGACTTTTTTGAAACTTTTTACTTCTCCGCCATGGTAAAGACCAAAATATACTAGCCCAACCGGCTTATTTGCTTCACTACCCGGCCCTGCAATTCCCGTTATGGATATGGCAATATCAGCGTTAGAATTTTTAATTGCACCTACAGCCATTTCAGTTGCAACCTCTACGCTTACAGTGTCTTTGTCTCTTATGAATGATTCTGATACACTAAGCAATTCAATTTTAGACTCGGAAGAGTAAGTAATAAATCCACGATCAAATACAGAAGAGCTACCAGGAACAGATGTGATTGCAGAACATACTAAACCGCCTGTGCAGGATTCAGCAACTGCAATCCTAATCCCCTTCTCCCTACAAATTTTAACTAATTTATCCGCTGCTTTCAAAGTACTTTACCAAGTATTGCATTCACAACATATATAACGGCAGCTGCAAAAACGCCAGCTACAAGGTCATCCAGGATAACAGAAAGTGAGCTATTCATTTTTCGGTCAATATATTTTATAAATAATGGTTTGCGGATGTCAAAATATCTAAACACTATAAATATTATGCCAAAGCATAGATAAAATGGTCTTATATCAATATATTTATACAGAATTTTTGCAAGTGAATATGCTTGCGGGAAGCATAAACAAAGCACCAACAACATCCCTAAAACTTCATCAATAACAACCGATTTATGATCGTGCGTGGCGGTATTCTCTTCGAATTTTTCTACTGCATACCAACCAATAAAGAATAACGCTGCAAATGAAATCCAAAACCATTGAGTTGCTATAGCATTCGAAGTAGCATACATAAGCACAAAATAGTATATAGGGAAGCTCGCCAAACTTCCAAAAGTACCTGGCATAAAGGGAATTCTACCCACAAAAAACCAGTTAGCTATAAGCGTATACCAAGTGAAAGGAGGATTAATTTTTGAAGATTTATTATTAAAAATCGCGCTTAAATCATATTTAGGGATGTATTTTAATTTCTTTTGATTACTCATAGTTAACCTTAGTATAGTTTCAAAGTGCATGCGGCTTGGGCTGCTATGCCTTCCTGCCTACCTATAAAGCCAAGCTTTTCTGTAGTAGTAGCTTTAACACTAACCTGATTTTCTTCTAATTCAAGAATTTTGCAAATACACTCAATCATTTGCTTTTTGTAAGGCTTTATTTTTGGCTCTTCACACAATATAGTTATGTCAATATTAGATATCTTAGCCTTATTTCCATCCATTAAACTTTTTACATGCTTTAGCAAATCTTTTGAATCCGCATTTTTCCACTTCATATCGCTAGGCGGAAAATGATCTCCAATATCACCAAGGGCTAATGCGCCAAGTACGGCATCCATAAGTGCATGTAAAGCAACATCTCCATCTGAATGGGCTATAACATTTTTGTTAGCAGGTATCATAATGCCACATAGTGGTATAGGGCCATTGCCATCCTTAACTTCATGAACATCAAACCCCTGCCCTATTCTTATTTCTACATCTTTCGTCAGTAATTTTTTTGCCATTTCTAAATCTTCTTTATTAGTTATTTTGAAATTGCTCCTTGCGCCTTGCACTAGGCCTATTTCAAGCCCGCCTTTTATTGCAAGTGATATATCATCGGTAAAATTTTCATCTTCAAATTGTCTATGAAGTTTAAAAATTTTATCAAAGATAAACCCCTGGGGTGTTTGGGTAAGATACATTGTGTCACGATCTAATGCATTAGCACCATCTTTATTGCTTTTTATAGTGTCCGCAATCGGCATAGTTACATCAACGGCTTCAAAGTTATCTAATGCTTGCAATACGTCTTCTATTAATTGGTTAGAAACCAAAGGCCTAGCGGCATCATGTATTAGCACTTTTGCTGGAGAATATTCACGCAAAGCCTCCAACCCATTCTTAACTGATTCTTTTCTAGTACTCCCTCCCAATGTATGAGGCAGTAAGTGTAGACCATTCATAGCTTTCTTGTATAATCCCTCATGTTCATTTGCTATTACAACTTTTACACCATCAATACTAGGATGCTGTAAAAACTTACGCACACAAATTTCTAACAGGGTGCGGCGCCCAATTGTGAGATATTGTTTTGGCATATCAGATCCAAGGCGAAGTCCAAATCCAGCCGCCACTATAAGTGCATAGTTGCCACGAGCTTTATTCACTAGATATAATCCAATTTAAATTTAGCAGAAAGAGTATGCTAATTAGCATCTGACGCCAAGAAAAAATTAAGGAGGATATGTTAATTTATTTTATGCGCTTGGTATTGCATTGCCATATCAAAATTGCTGTGGTAAATTCTGGTAGCTAAATTATTTTATGATCCATGACACAAACATCAGAAGCAGAAAAATTACATACCAATGCCCAAGAATATGGTGCTGATTCAATAAAAGTTTTAAAGGGTTTGGAGGGTGTGCAAAAGCGCCCTGAAATGTACATAGGTAACACAGCAGATGGCACCGGCTTACATCATATGGTGTACGAAGTTGTAGATAACGCTGTAGATGAAGCATTAGCTGGGCATTGCAAAAATATTTATGTCTCCATCAATCCAGATGGGTCAGTAACCGTAAAGGATGATGGCAGAGGTATCCCTACCGATATTCATAAAGAAGAAGGCGTTTCTGCTGCTGAAGTTATCATGACTCAACTGCACGCCGGTGGTAAATTTGATAGTAACTCCTATAAAGTTTCTGGCGGATTGCATGGTGTAGGTGTATCTGTAGTTAATGCACTTTCCGATTGGCTAGAGCTTACAATTTGGAGGGGAGGAAAAAAATACGAATTAAGATTTGAAGATGGCGTTAAAGCATACGACCTACGTGAAATTGGCAGCTCAGAAGGTAAAACCGGCTCTCAAATTACATTTTATCCTTCAAGTAAATATTTTGCAGAAACAGAATTTAGCTTCTCAACACTTGAACACCGCATGCGCGAGCTGGCATTCTTGAATTCAGGTATACATATAATACTTGAGGATCTTCGTGAAAATCCGAAACTAGAAGTAGATCTAATTTATACTGGCGGTATCGAGGCATTTGTTAAAGAACTGGATAAAGTAAAAACTTCACTTCACCCTACTATCATAATTCAGGGAGAAGCTGGGGAAGTTATGGTAGACATGGCAATGCAATGGAATGATAGCTACCATGAAAACTCTTTATGCTTCACCAATAATATTCGCCAACGCGATGGTGGCACACATTTAGCTGGGTTTAGAGCGGCTTTAACCAGATGTATAAATAATTACGCAAATGAAAGCGGCGCATTTAAAAAAGAGAAAGTTAGCCTTTCTCCAGAAGATATGCGCGAAGGCCTTACTTCTGTACTTTCTGTTAAAGTTCCTGATCCTAAATTTGCATCTCAAACTAAGGATAAACTCGTAAATAATGAAGTAAGAGCGGCAGTGGAACAAGTGGTAAGCGAGCTATTTTCTAAATGGCTGGAGACTCATCCGCATGAAGCTAAGACTATAATTTCTAAGATATTAGATGCAGCTTTCGCTCGTGAAGCAGCGCGTAAGGCAAGAGACTTATCCCGCAAAAAAGGTGGCTTAGATATTTCCACATTACCTGGCAAACTAGCGAATTGCCAATCGAAAGACCCTACAGAGTGCGAACTATTCTTAGTAGAGGGAGAATCTGCTGGTGGTCCTGCTAAACAAGGCCGTGATCGTAGAATCCAAGCTATTTTGCCACTCAAAGGTAAGATATTAAATGTAGAGCGCGCTAGATTTGATAAAATGCTTGGCTCTGCTGAGATTGGAACCATAATAACAGCACTTGGTACCAGCATTGGGCCAGATGAATTTAATCTTGCGAAATTAAGGTATCATAAAATCATTATCATGACTGATGCAGACGTTGATGGCGCCCATATTAGAACTCTATTATTAACCTTTTTCTATCGCCACATGCCTGAAGTTATTAAGGCAGGAAATTTATATATTGCCCAACCACCGCTTTATAAAGTAAAAAGAGGACAAGTTGAGCTTTATATTAAAAATGAAAGGGAGTTGCAAGATTATCTAATCAACTCTGCAGTTGAAAATACTGTTGTTACCTCAAATGGTGAACAGCGTGCAGGCAGTGATTTGTTAGAATTACTAAAAACTCTTAACGAGTATTATGCTACTCTACTCGCAGCTGCTAAATCCGTCTCTGTTAGGATGTTAGAAGCAGTTATAATTGCTGGATTTTACAATAAAGAAGCGAACATTGACCAGGTTGTGAGCAAGCTACAAGCTTATTTAACTGCAATGGAAACCGCGCATCAAGCATCTTGGCATGTTAAATTTGACCAGGGTGATCTCTCCATAATACGCAGTGAGCGTGGTGTGAATGAGGAAACTGTGATAAATAAACACACCATTTCAGAGCATGAAGCAGCTAAGATTGAAGGGTTGATTTCATCAGTGCGCCATATCTTCGAGCACCCAGTAGAAATAACTCGTAAAGAGAAAAAAGTAGTTTGTAGAACTCCATCTGAATTCATGGAAAATTTCTTTGAAGCAGCTAAGACTGGCCTTTTATTACAAAGGTTTAAAGGCCTTGGTGAGATGAACGCAGACCAATTATGGGACACTACACTAAACCCTGAAACCAGAGTATTGCTTCAAGTTCGTGTGGAAGATTTTGACGCCGCTGAAGAGGTATTTACTGTACTTATGGGAGATGTTGTAGAGCCTAGAAGAGCTTTTATTCAAGATAATGCCTTAAAAGTGGAAAACTTAGACGCTTGATCGGAGTTATAAATACCGTGCCGCTAATAAAGATAGTTTTATTATTTATATTGTCTTTATGGTGCGCTATTTCGTCGCACGCTGCAGAACCTGATTACCACTATGAAGTACAGCGAAAAGGCTCGCATACTATCCACATAGCTACAATTGACCCTGAGCAATACAATATTAGCATTGTAAAAGCACGCAATGGAACTAGAGAAACAGTACCTTCACTGGCGCAACGCTTAAATGCTGATATCGCCATTAATGCTGGCTTTTTTGAAATTGGTGATGCAAGAGATGGTAAGCCTAGTGGCACCCTAATAATTAAAGGCAAAGTCTATGGCTTAAAAAATCGCATTCAGCCTTTACTTGTTTTAAATGCAGATACAATGTCTATTCAAGCTGCAAACCCTACTACACTTTACAATCAGAAATCATCTAATTCATTATCTATGGTTTCAGGAATCCCTATGTTAATAAATAATGGGAACATAGTTGAGGGATTATCTAATAAAAAAGGATATTTTTACGAAGGTGAACATGCACGAACAGCGGTTGGTATAAAAGCAGATGGCACTATTGTTATTGTAGTTTCCGAGCACCAATACCAACGAGATTTAGGTGATACTAAGTTGCGTTCAAGATAATACTGATTTCATCCACGAAAATAATGAAAGCGATCTTATCACATGATTGTTTTTATTTAAGAATACCAATGCCT
>JAQSWL010000001.1 GCA_029266655.1 Candidatus Midichloriaceae bacterium
GGCATTGGTATTCTTAAATAAAAACAATCATGTGATAAGATCGCTTTCATTATTTTCGTGGATGAAATCAGTATTATCTTGAACGCAACTTAGTATGAGATAAATGTAAATGAGATGCTAAAGTTAATGCGCGAGAAAGCAGATTTACTTGAAGCAAAATATAAAAAGAAACTTGAAAATATTACTTTAAGTGAGTTAAAACAATTTCTAAAAGAAGAGCTTACACCACGCGGCACAGGCTCTAAAGGATTAACCATCCTAGAGCTAGCACATTTTATGAAAGATATAGGATGTGAGTTTGCACTTAATCTAGATGGTGGGGGCTCATCCACTTTATGGTTATCGGGAAAAGTTGTTAATGAGTCGATTGGCGATAAAGATGAGGGAAATGGATTTAACATAATACGCCCCGTCTCTGATGCCATAATATTTAAAGCCCATGCTATTCATTAATATAGTTAAATTGGCATAAAAAAGCCCATAAGAATCAAACCCATGGGCTTTTAGAGTTTTTAGTAATAATTTATTCCACTATTATAGGATCATGGAATACTACTGGTAAATGCAAAGAATCATCATAGCTGTGCTCTGCTCACACGTGCAGTGTTGTCCCACTAAATTCTATAAACAGGAAATAAATAAATTTATTACTTCGCAAGGATTTGTGCTTGAATTCCTTAGTCGCCAAATCCATTTTGGAAAATTGACCATATATTTCACCACACTCTTTTTGTACTGCTTCAGCTATATATGAATACACGCGCTTCTTGCACATATTCTACCTTAATCTTGTCATTTGCATTAAAAAATAAGAAAAACAAGTTTAATTTTAAGAAAAATTAAACTTGTTTGCATATTATTGGTTTAGCTATTATTCGGTTATCAACCTTTATCTGAGGATAAAATGAAAAATCAAATATTAGCAACTCACCCATCAGAATGGTCAACAATAGAAGTACCTAGCTCTGTTACAAGTAATGTCTTATTTTTTCCAATTGCGCATGAATCAGTGACGGCTATAAATATTAAGGAATCTAAAGAAGAATTAGTAGACCTGTGCGAAATTAACAATTCAAGGATAAAGCCTTTAATTCATTTTTTCCCACAATACCAAATTTCTTTTTCTGAGTACTCTAAGGTTAGAACAGGTGTATATGAAAGATTAATTAAAATGTTAGAATTTTTACCTGATAACGTTGGTATAGTTTACTTTGAAGGATTCAGGCCTCTATATAAACAGAAAGAGTATTTTGATAATAAATTTAAGGAAGTTTTACAAACCATAAAAGATAAAGAGCAAGCTTATCAAGAAACAGCAAAATATGTATCTCCGTTTATTGATAACATACCTACACATTGCACTGGGGCAGCAATAGATATTACATTATTTAGGGAAACAAGTGGAGTTGAAGAATTACTTAATATGGGTAAATTTGGTACAATATTTGGACCTAATAATCAACAGCATACCTTTGCTGCAGAAACAGGTCTTACAGAAAGAGAAAATCGTTTACTTCTTTTAGAAGCAGCTAGTAAAGCTGACTTTGTTAATTATGGCTTTGAGTGGTGGCATTATAGCTATGGCGATAAGGCATGGGCTTACATAAAGCATCTGGATAACGCAATTTATGGCCTAGCTATAGCAGATGGAAAAGATGACCCTATTTCACTGATTAAAAAGGAAGATTATATCAGAGGCTTTTAGATAAATAAACATAGCTCATAAGAATCAAATCTATGGGCTCTTAGTTTATAGTAATAATACTATCTTCTAAAAATAAGATATTTAAAGCAATGGAGGTGCTAAATGAAAACAAGCATAGATGAAAATGTTCAATCCCAGCAGAATAAAAAACCGAGGAATTTGACTTTGCATGAAGCTGTTGATTTAGGGTATGTGGAAGCTGTGAGGAAATTATTAGAAGACCCTAACCTAAATATAAATGAGCTAGATGATAGCGGTCGCTCACCTTTGCATTATGCGGCTATGAAGCGAAATAACTTACTCCATAATTACGCAATGAGTAATTCATTTAGTTTAAGAGACCCATCAAAAGAATCAAAAACATTAGAGTCGCTAAAGGCATTAAAGTACTACGATGAGTTTGGTAAGTATTATTATATTGAAATAGCAGAATTACTTTTAAAAAATGGAGCGGACCCAAATATATTATTCGTCCATGCGGCTCCAGCCGATTTAATAAATTTGCTTTTAGAAAATATTGTAGAAAATAGAGTGAATCCAACCTTTAGAGTGAGCCCATCCCTTCTAGAGACTCCAACCTTTTATGCCTTTCCATTATATCATTCCTGTTCAGGCAACGACTTATTGATGACAGAACTCCTTTTAAAATTTGGCGCTTATTACAACACTAAATCTGACCGAGGTCTACCAATACATAAGGTGGGTTTCTCCGCGCCTTGTAAAGGCTCATCCATTCTTTATTATTCTGAGGCACAAAATGCAAAAAGCATTGTGATGCGTTTATTAGACTATGGAGCCGACCTGAGCCTTGACCAATATAGTTCCTCTCTTGGTGGTCCGAATTTAAAAGATTATCTTGAGAGAATAGGTTTTGAAACAATAGAAAAATTGCCAAGCTCTTTAACCCAAGTTTTTCCAAGTACTAAATATGTTGAACATGCAAAGTTTCAATTATGCGGCGCAATTAAAACTTTAGGTGTATTTGCTGTTGTCAGCAAAAGCGGGTTAAACCTACACCTACCCGAAGAGGTACAATTTTTAATTGGTGGTTATTGCGCAGGCGTTAGCGCAAGTGTATTTGCCGCAGCCGCCTCAATAAAGCTAGATGAGTCCACTACCCTAGAGGCTAATACCCTAGAGACTAAGGCTAGTAAGGTTTATCAACAACTTGTAGCTCGTCAAGAATCTATCAATACACGCGCTTCTTAGGTGGTACAGCTTTTACCTCATCTGTAAGCGTAGTTTGCACTACATCACGGTAATCAATTTTAGCCTTGCCTTTTTCATCAATCCAAAGCATAGAGTGTTTCATCCAATTTTTATCATCACGATCAGGGAAATCTTCCCTAGCATGAGCTCCTCTACTTTCCTTACGGTTTAAAGCTGCTTCCATTGTTACCACAGCTTGGCCACGCATGTTGTCTAATTCCAAAGCCTCTACCAAGTCACTATTCCAAACTAGCCCTCTATCACTTATGCCAAGCTCTTTGTATAGGTCGTGCACTTCATGGATTTGCTCTTTACCTTCCGTAAGTATTGTCTCTTCTCTAAACACATTAGCATGCTCTTGCATAACTTTTTGCATTTTCTTTCTAATAGCTGAAGCAGAAAGTTTGCCCTTAGAATTTCTAACTTTATCAAATCTGTCAAACCCAGCATCTGTTATATCTTTTGGCAAATCTTTATGGTGTGAGTTAGGCTTCACTAATTCAGCAGCACGTATAGAAGCTGCTCGCCCAAACACTATAAGGTCTAGCAATGAGTTAGAACCAAGCCTATTAGCTCCATGCACTGAGACACAAGCAGCTTCACCAACTGCCATAAGTCCACGCACTACTTCTATTTTTTTACCTTTTTTCGTTATTACTTCCCCAAAGTGATTAGTAGGAATTCCACCCATATTATAGTGCACTGTAGGGACAACGGGTATCGGCTGTTTGGTAACATCGACACCTGCAAATATCTTAGCGCTTTCGGAAATACCCGGTAAACGTTCGTGTAATATTTTAGGATCCAAATGTGAGAGGACTAAATAAATATGGTCTTTGTTAGGGCCAACTCCCCTACCTTCTCTTATCTCCATTATCATTGACCTACTTACCACATCTCGGGATGCCAAATCCTTAGCGGATGGAGCATATCTCTCCATAAAGCGCTCACCATTTGAATTGATGAGATATCCACCCTCTCCTCTTGATCCTTCAGTTATAAGGCAACCAGCGCCATAAATTCCTGTAGGGTGAAATTGCACGAACTCCATATCCTGAAGTGGTAACCCAGCGCGTAATGCCATACCATTCCCATCTCCGGTGCAGGTATGAGCAGAAGTAGCAGATGAATAAACTCTGCCATATCCACCGGTTGCAAGCACAGTAATGTGGGATTTAAATCTATGTAGCTTACCATCTTCAAGTGAGTAAGCCGTTACTCCACGACAAACACCATCTTCCATTATTAAATCAAGCGTAAAGTATTCTATGAAGAACTCTACGTTGAACTTAAGTGATTGTTGATAAAGCGTGTGTAAAATAGCATGCCCAGTTCTATCCGCTGCAGCACAAGTGCGTTGAGCCGGTTTACCTTCGCCATACTCGGTAGTCATCCCACCAAATGGGCGCTGATATATCTTCCCTTCTTCCGTTCTAGAAAATGGCACACCATAGTGTTCCAGCTCAATAATTGCCTGGGGTGCATTTTGGCACATATATTGAATAGCATCTTGGTCTCCCAACCAATCAGACCCTTTCACCGTGTCGTACATATGCCAACGCCAGTCATCCGGCCCCATATTACCAAGCGCGGCAGAGATGCCGCCTTGAGCTGCAACCGTATGGCTTCTAGTTGGAAATACTTTGGTTATACAAGCGGTCCTTAAACCTTTTTCCGCCATACCAAGAGTAGCACGTAGCCCAGCTCCGCCAGCACCAACTACCAGCACATCATATTCATGATCAACAATTTCATAAGACATAAAACTTCCTTAACCGATTCTAAGTAAAATATAAACACTAAATACAGCTACCAACCCAGCCACAACAGTAGTAATGATGGTAGCGTACATGAGCAACAATGCTGCACTTCTTAATGCATGATACTGTATATAGTCAGTTATCACCATTTTAAGGCCTAGCGCAGCATGATAAAATGCATTCAAAATAAATAATATCGCTCCAATTATTATGTATGGAGAAGTTATAAACCAAGGAAGTTCAGCAATATCTTTTTTTATAAAAAGTATGATTACCACAACAAACCAGATAAGCAGTGGAACCATAAAAATGGCTGTTACTGTCTGTTTTATAAAATCATCCGTACCACTTTTAGCAGCACCTAAATTTTTTACTTTTGCCAGCGGCGTTCTCATATCCATAAATAACCTCAAGCAATATTAAGTATTATTAACCAGGTAATAACGGTTAAGAGTACCGACATTACAACTGTAAACCATCCACTCATTGTCATGGCTTTAACAGAAAATCCAAAACCAGCTTGCCAAAAAAGATGGCGTATTCCTGTACAAAAATGGAAAAACATTGAAAAACTCCAAGCCACCAGAATGGATATTCCTAGGAAACCGCTAAAAAAAGACCATACCCAACTTTCCATTGGGCTATCTGGGGAAAAAGTTACACATACAATCCACCAAACAAAAGCAAACAAACCTAAGAAATTAACAATACCAGAAATACGGTGACTTATTGAAAGCACTGAGCTTATTTGCGGCCTATATATACCCAAATGCGGAGAGAGCGGCCTGGCTCTCTTTTCATTTTTATGCGCCATAATGCATACATACAAATTAATTGTTCAGATACATCCTAGTGAAAATATTATGTCTTTCAAGTGCTAATACTAAATCTCAAAATAAATAGAGCATTAAAGCTCATCTTTTAGCAAAGTTGCTTGGTAAAATATTCAACTGCTTTTTCCCTTCGCACTTTGCCAAGATCTGGCATTACTATCTCTATTTATTTTGAGATTTAGTATAATACCTCTTCTGGAAAATAAATTAAAAGATAAAGAAAATCACTATGATTAGTCTGCCACAGCAAGTTAATGAAAATTAATTATACTTCTCGTAAATGAAGAGTTAGCAAAAGGTATAGACGACAGGACATTTGGAAAAGTGGAAGGAGCAGCAATTTGAGCACCGTAAGCCTATACTAATAGATGCGGACGCGGAGAAATTAGATGCGACGCTCCAATTTTTCAAATTAACGGAGTATATATTAATTCTTCTCAATCCGCTCTTTCACAAAGGTCATTGAGTAAGTAATGTCAGTATTGCTGCAAAAGCTAAATTCACGGTTTATAATGTTAAATTGGGTCCCACAAATATTAACCTTGTTAATCCCATATGCCTTTAATTCATTTTCTATTTCTTCGGGTTTTAGAAACTTGTCCCACTCATGAGTCCCAGCAGGCAATATTCTGAATAAATACTCAGCAGCTACTTTTGCAAAAAGCAAAGATTTTATGGTTCGATTAAGCGTTGTTATAATCAATACGCCATTTGGCTTTAACATACTGGCTAATTTTTTCAGAAAAAATTTGTAATTTGCTACATGCTCAATAACTTCTATAGCCAATATTACATCAAATTTTGCGCCTGTTTTTTCTAATTCTTCAGCTGTGGCAGAAATAAAATTTATAGGTAAATCTTTACGTTTTGCATAAGCTTTGGCAGCTTCTATGTTTTTAATACCAGGGTCAATTCCGGTAACATTTGCTCCCAAAAAATGCATAGGTACTGAAACTAAGCCACCACCACAACCTACGTCTAAAAAATCTAAGCCCGAAAATGGCTTTAATTTTTTATCATTAATATTTAGCGCCTTGCAAATATTGTTTTTTGCATAACCAATCCTAATAGGATTCATCTCATGCAAAAGCTTAAAAGGCCCATTAACATCCCACCACTCAGAAGCTAACTTTTCAAACCTACTTATATCCGCTAGATCTTTTGTGCTACTGGTCAATTTAGATTCTCATTTTCATTAGCAATGTAAGAAATGAGCTTTTGCATGGCCCGCTCTTCTATTTGCCTAATACGTTCACTAGAGACGCTGAATTTTTTACTCAAATCTTCTAACTTTAGCGGCTTATCTCTTAATCTGCGCTCGGTTATTACTTCTCTTTCTCTTTCATTTAATTTAGCAAGCGCGTTATTCAATTTATTTTTTTTGTAGTTATAATCATCTGATTCCAACAATATCACCTCTTGGTTATCAGAGGGCTCAACTACTAAATCGATAGCCTCAACATCATCTCCATAATTAGAAACGTTCAAAGAATCTTCATAGTTTTCGAATCTAGAAGACATCTCCACAACATCATTTTTGGAGACATCAAGTTCCTTCGCAATAACATCAACTTCATTTGCAAGCACTTGCCCATTATTCGCTTGAAGCAAACGGCTCTTAATTTTGCGGAGATTAAAAAATAACTTCTTTTGAGCACTTGAGGTACCCATCTTTACTAATGACCAAGATTTTAATATATAATCTTGAATAGTAGCTTTTATCCACCACATTGCATAAGTAGAAAGCCTGTGACCTAAACCTGGGTTAAATTTCTTTACAGCAGTCATAAGGCCTATATTACCCTCCGATATAATATCGGCAATTGGTAACCCATACCCTCTAAACTGCATTGCAATTTTAGCAACCAATCTAAGGTGTGAGGTAACCAATATATGGGCAGCCGACAAATCTTTGGTATCGCACCACCTTTGTGCTAGTTCAAACTCTTCCTCCTCTGAAAGGATAGGAAATTTTTTGATTTCTTCTAAATACTTGTGCAAGCCGGTCTCTTGCGATAGCACCGGAAGCATTGATACAGACATCTTACACCTCCACACTTCTGACTGATATTGTAATACTTTTCAAATTATAAGTAAAGAGGATGTAATACTATTTCCCAAAAACCTTATTTTGATGTAATATCCTGCTCTAGAAATTTCGAGCTTAAGGTTAATATATATGCACAATAATAAATTTTATCCGGAAACTTCAGCTAATCCTAATTTTCCAGGCATTGAAGAGAGTATAATACAGTTTTGGAAAGTAGACCGCACATTTGAAAAATCTTTACGTGGCGATAGCAATTTTAATTTCTATGATGGCCCTCCATTTGCTAATGGTCTACCGCATTATGGGCACTTACTTACGGGGTTTATTAAAGACATTTATGCCAGATTCCAAACGCAACTAGGCAAAAAAGTAGACCGCAGGTTTGGTTGGGACTGCCATGGGTTACCCGCTGAAATGGGAGCCGAGAAGGATCTTGACATTTCTGGTAAAATAGCAATCGAAGAATATGGCATAGATAAATTCAATGAGTATTGCAAAAGTTCCGTTTTAAAATACACCAGTGAATGGGAATTTTATGTTAACCGTCAAGCCAGATGGGTAGATTTCAAAAATGATTATAAAACTATGGATCCAAGCTATATGGAGAGCGTTTTATGGGCATTTAAAGAATTATACAAAAAAGGCTTAATATATGAGTCTTATCGAGTAATGCCTTATTCTTGGGCATGTGAGACCCCAGTTTCTGACTTTGAAACTAGAATGGATAACGCTTACCGTGAGAAGGTAAGTAAAGCACTTACTGTAAAATTTAAGTTAAATGCACCAATTACAGGCCAAAGTAAAGATTGCTTTTTGCTCGTTTGGACTACAACCCCATGGACGCTACCAAGCAATTTGGCGATAGCAGTTGGTGAAGATATTGAATACTCTTTGATCGAAAAAGATAATCAAATATTAGTAATAGCTTCCGCATTAGTTCACAAATATGAGCACGAAATAGGTTCACACATAATTGGCAATATAAAAGGTAAAGATCTCATCGGCCTTAATTACAGCCCAATGTTTGATTATTTCAAGGATCATGAAAACTCATTTAGGGTTTTAACTGGCGAATTTGTAACAACTGAAGATGGTACTGGGATTGTACACATGGCACCTGGTTTTGGTGAAGATGACCAAAATCTTTGTCGTGCAAACGGCATTGAAACAGTTTGTCCGGTTGATAGCGGTGGCAAATTTATCTACCCGATTACAGATTATTTGGGAATTCAGGTATTTGAAGCCAATGACCCAATTGCTAAAAATCTTAAAGAACGCAACTTGTTGGTTAAAACAGAGCAATACATACATAATTACCCTCATTGCTGGCGTACCGATACTCCTCTTATATATAGAGCATTGCCATCTTGGTATGTTAAGGTAACTGATATCAAAGACCGCATGATTGCAAATAATCAGCAAATCAACTGGATACCTGGCCATATAAAAGATGGTATGTTTGGCAAATGGCTAGAAAATGCCAGGGATTGGTCAATTTCCAGGAACCGTTATTGGGGGTGCCCGATTCCAATATGGAGAAGTGATAATCCAGAATATCCTCACATTGAAGTTTTTGGATCCGTAGGAGAGTTAGAAGAATTTTTTGGCGTTAAAGTGGAAAGCTTGCATCGCCCATTTATTGACACTTTAGTCAAGCCTAACCCTAAAGATCCAACTGGTAAATCTATGTTGCGCAGGGTTCCTGATGTTTTAGACTGTTGGTTTGAAAGTGGTTCTATGCCATATGCACAAGCGCATTATCCATTTGAAAACAAGGACTGGTTTGATAAAAACTTCCCAGCTGACTTCATCACAGAATATCAAGCGCAAACGCGTGGATGGTTTTATACTCTACTCGTACTTTCAACTGCGCTGTTTGATAAGCCGCCATTTTTAAATTGTGAATGTCATGGCGTTTTACTTGGTGGAGATGGACAAAAGCTTTCTAAACGCTTAAAAAATTATCCAGATCCAGTTGGCGTATTTAATGAACTTGGTGCTGATGCAATGCGCTGGTTTATGGCTTCTTCACCGGTTATGCGCGGGCAAGAATTGGCTATGGATAAAGATTCTAAAGGAATTAAAGATGCAATGCGCCTTGCCATTAAGCCAATTTGGAATGCATATAATTTCTTCACACTTTATGCTAATGCAGACAATGTGCAAGCGCAGCTAGACTTAAGCTCTAAATATACTTTAGATCACTATATACTTTCGAAATGTTTTGCCGTTGTTGGGGATGTTAAAAAATATCTAAGTGTTTACGACAGTATAAGTGCATGCAAAGCATTAGAATCGTTTTTTGAAACTTTAAACAATTGGTATATTAGAAGGTCTCGTGAGCGTTTTTGGAAATCAGAAATGGATGCTGACAAAATGGCTGCATATAATACTTTATATTCAGTAATAGTAACTATATGTAAAGCTGCGGCGCCATTAATGCCACTTATCTTAGAGGAGATATATCTTGGGCTTACTGGGCGCAAAAACTCTGTGCATTTAGAAATGTTTCCTGAAAATGTATATGAGATTGATTATTCGCTAATTAAACAAATGGAGCGAGTAAGAGATGCATGTACTGCTGCATTATTTTTAAGGAATACTACAGGCATTAGAGTGCGCCAGCCTTTGCAGAAAGTTACATTTATTGGCGTTTCTGCCGATAATTTTGATGAAGATTTAAAACAGCTTGTACTTGATGAAATTAATGTAAAAGATTGGGTTAATTTGGATGAGTCAAAAATTGCAGACTTCGCAAACTACAAGCTACAGATAAACTTTAACGTGCTAGGTAAAAGATTACCTACGAAAGTTAAAGACATCATCGCAGCGCAAAAGCAAAACTTATGGAAGCTAAATGGTGAAAACTTGGAGATTGCAGGTAAGATATTATCTAATCAAGAATTTTCGCTATTAGTTGAGCCTAAAGATAATTTTGTGGGTAGCATTGCCCCTCTTGCTTCCAATGATGCTTTAGTATGGCTAGATGTTGACATTACTGATGAGTTAAAACTGGAAGGTATCGCGCGAGATATCGTACGAGGTGTTCAGCAGGCTCGTAAAGAGTCAGCTTTCAGCATCACCGACAAAATTTCACTTTCAATTGATCAAAGTAATGAAACGATTAAGTCTGCGGTCTTGAACTGGGGTGAGTATATCAAGACCCAAACTCTTGCGACTGAAATACTAGAATTAAATATGACTCTTACTAAACTCGCTTCTGGTAGCAGGGTGCAAGAAGCGCACGGAGCGGAAGACCGGAGTGTATTTAATATACATGAGGATCTGAGCACCGGAGCGACGTCGCAACCTGCAGCAGAAGTAGAGTTTATACAAAAAGAGATTGAAGTGAACGATGCAATAGTTAAGATATCTATTAATAAAATGTAGAGCCTAGAATGTCACAAGTATTAAAAAGACTAAAAGAAGCAAATCTTGAACTACCGGTTTTAAGCGCATCTTCGGCCAAGTTTAAGCCGTATATTATTTCTGGAAACCACATTTATATATCTGGCCAACTTCCATTAGGGTTTGGGGAAATTTCAGAACACGTTGGACAACTTGGTAATAATTGCACTATTGAACGCGGCAGCATAATTGCTAAGATTGTGGCGCTTAACATTTTATATCAGGCTTATAATGCATGTAATGGAGATTTAGATAAAATAAAGCGCTGCGTTAAAATAACTGTATTTGTTAATTCCGCCCCATCATTTACCGATCAGCCTATAGTAGCAAACGCAATTTCAGAAATTATGTTGCTTGCTTTTGGTGAAAGGGGTGAGCACGCGCGTTCCGCAATAGGAGTAGCTCAATTACCGTTTGGTGTTGCAGTTGAAGCAGAAGCAATTTTTGAAATTTAGTATAAAGCATGAGTTGGTTTCAGCGGGTTAAAAGTGGGTTATCGAAAACAGCATCTGTAATTGCGGGTGGAATTCCAATTGCAGGCACTCGCAGAAAAATTGATGATGCGATGCTTGAAGAGCTTGAAGAGTCACTTATAGTTGCGGACCTAGGAGTTGGGGCAAGTGCAGAAATCATAGCAGATTTAAAACGCAAAAAATTTTCTAAAGAAGCTGATGAAAATGAGATAAAATCTAGCATCTCTGAAAGTATTTCGCACATATTGGAAGGAAAAACTGGCAAGTTAGCGTTTGATAAAAAGCCACATGTGCTTATGCTATGCGGTGTTAATGGGAATGGCAAAACTACAACCGCTGGAAAGATTGCACATAAACTTACCTTATCTGGCAAAAAGGTTATGATGGCAGCGTGCGACACTTTTAGAGCCGCAGCTTATGACCAGCTTAAAGTATGGGCCGAAAGGTCTGGAGCTGAGCTTGTTTATGGCGAACAAAATTCCGACCCTGCAAGTGTTGCCTATAAGGCATTAGAGCTTGCACAAAAAGAAGGTTATGATGTTTTGATAGTGGACACAGCTGGCCGCCTTCATAACAAAAAGCATCTGATGGATGAACTTGCTAAGATAATACGAGTGATGCAAAAATTAGATGCAAGCGTGCCACATGATTGTGTACTGGTGTTAGATGCTACAACCGGGCAAAATGCAATTTCTCAATTAGAAATTTTCTCTGAAACCACTAAACTTAATGGGTTAATTATTACTAAGCTAGACGGCACTGCCAGGGGTGGAATTTTAGTAAGCATCGCGCAACGATTTGATGTACCCATAGTGGCTATTGGTGTTGGTGAAGGTATAGAAGACCTTGATGATTTTAATCCTAAAGATTTCGCAAATGCGCTTTTGGGGATAACTGCATGCTAGTAGAGAGCATAACTCGCCCTGGAGCCGCTTTTGCGCGACTCCACCACACGGTCGTGCAATACAGCTGGTGTATTATCCAAGCTATCAATTAAGCGCTCCTTTTTGTTCCTCTTCATAAAGCCAATCTAGAAATTGGCGGTTGATGTCATCTGTATACTTGCCTGTGTAACCTACCGCCACATATTCAAAAAAGTGTTCAATTTTTGAATATGGTAGAACATAGAAGTTGCTTCTCAATTCACGATTAGCATCTAATCTCACCTTATGTTGAGGCTTGAATTTAGTTTTAAAATCTCGATCGAACCTTATAAAGAGGTGGTAAGATGTGTCAAAAGCGAAGAAAGTTTCATCTTCTAATTTAATTAACGATAAGGCTAAAAAGTACACCTCATTTACACACTCTTTTCCTTCCTTGCAACGAGTTGCAACGCCTATTGGAGAGAGCTCGTATTCATTGTTTTTAGACTCAAAATCATCTGTGGTTCTGCGTACATATAAGCAATGTATTGAACTTCCTGGTAACTTAGAATTACTATCTATTACTTTACCATCACTGAGGGCTACAAATTGTTTTTCTCCAGAAAACATTCTTTTACCCTTTGAGTCTAAATATTTATCTAATTCCTTCCAGTTAGGGAATTTTTTTTTCTCTTTCTTAAAAACACTTATAACATTGTAGCTTACTTTATCTTTATCGCGGTAAAATATTGTATAATCGCCATCTAATCTTTTTTCAATATGTAAAGGTACGACGCTAGAAGTGTCAACATCATCTGTAATATCGTATCCCCACACATCTGGATATGGGGGGTACTTTAGCTTGCTCTTGCCAGCACTCGCCTGAGAACACAAGCTAAACGCAATTAACAAAGCTAATAATATTAATTTAAAGTTCATATGCATACCCTTTGTTTTTATCACACTTAATGAGAAATTTCAGTGTGTAATTATTTTTAATAGACGTAGAATAAAACTCAAAACTCAAGATTGCAACTCTTAACATCCTTGAAATTCTTACTCTCCCATAGTTATCTAGGCTTAGACCTTCAGAATCTTAGTTCCCTAAACCTGCAAGGATTACAAGTGATAGCTTTATGGCATGCTTAATTTTTACTCACCCTATCATCTAAATAATATGTCTCGCCTAAATTCCTCGTCCACCAATCTATAATCCGATATTCCATAAAGTTCTTCGCACTTTTCAAGCATTGTAAAACCACTGGAAATGTTATATTTCTTTATAAGAGTGTTTGAAAAATAAATATATGCAAAGCTGCCGCGGCCTCCAGGCTTATCCCGATCAGGATAATAGCGAGTATAATATTGATCAGGATAACAGCGAATATAATATTTTTGCAGCTTTAGGCATTCACGTTCAGTAACATCATAAGTATCTGTACATAAACCCTCCTCAACATATTTTTCTACATGCTCTTTTATATTTTTATATCTTCGCTCTACATCAAACTTATGATTTTTATAGTATTTTAGATGTGTAAGAAAATCAAAAAAATCCTCTCCGGTAAACTTCTCTTTGGTGAATCTAGGAATTTTTTCACCTGATTTTAAGGTAACCTCTTCACCATTTAGATATCTTACTAATGGGCTGTTACTACCTATATCATACTGATTATCATAATCAAATAAATACAACCTACCCTCAGTGCTCTGAGCAAAAGTTTTCCCCGGCCCTCTTTTAAGGCTCTCTGCAATTTTTTCAATTTTCTGTGCTCTAGAATGGATCTCATAAGAGTAAAAATCATCAATAATTTTCCTACCGAGCCCACTACTTAACGCTTCATTCAATTTTTCATGGTTATCAAAAATTTTTTCAGCATTCTTGCCAACCATTTTCTGAGGTTGGCTCAAAATTTGCTCAATTACTTGCACCTCGCTTTCGCTAAAAAGTAGCTGAAAATTGTCTGCTCTAACATTCTTCACTATTCTTAGTAAACATTCTCTGCCAACTGCACTATATGCAATATCCATTTGGTTGCCACCAAAAGATGGTCCGCTTTCTTTAGTGCCAGCCCATTTAAATTCATAAGCTTTTTTACCACCTTCTAGCTCATTAATCATCAGTATGCGATGGTAATGCGCCCATATTCCTTCAAGGTTATCTCCGCCTTTAAATTCATAATCTGGTTTAGGCAGCGGAGATTTCGCCATTGCGGCTGCGCCTATAACTACCGGTGTGCGAATTACATTGCTTGCACTAGTACATAATTTTTCAAATGTCGTAAATTGTTCAGATTGCTTTAGCAATTCACTACTCCTGCTGCTAACCACACTAAGCATCCTCTCAATGCTTGAAACTGGTCTACTTCGGAAAGTTCCATAACAATGTTTTGGCACATTAACAACCGCTTTACCTGAAGTCTCAGTTATCACATTAGCAACACCTCTTGTATGCAGCAGGAAATCAGATTCCCAGTTAGATGCATACCTATGATTAGGTAATAGAAACCCGCACGTTCATTCCGTATGAAGAAGCTTTTTCCACCAAAGCATTTTTAGCCGCTTGCACAATCACAAATAGCATTCTTGCTTGCTCAATTTGCATATTTATTAAACAGTTATCTGCATTAAGTAATTGCCTTATACTGCTAAGTTCAGCTTGTAAGAAATTACTAAAAGGATTTATTTTCGGACTACGCATACTACCTCCTAAAACTATACGAACCAACCCAAAGTTGTATTTGCAATTGTTACACTCATGTTAAATTTTAGTCAATAGCTTCTTTGTTAATATTTGCCCCCTGGGGTAATTGCAATAAACTTAACTTCCGTACCTTGCAACAAGACCCTAAATATGCTTTAATGTGCGTGAGTTTGATATTTGAGGCTTCCATGTCTGTTGTTACTAGATTTGCCCCATCACCAACTGGAGTTCTGCATACCGGCAGTGCTCGCACAGCTTTGTTTAATTACTTATTTGCCCGCAAAATGGGGGGTAAATTTTTGCTTAGAATAGAAGACACCGATATAACTCGCTCTAAACCAGAGCATATTGATGCAATTATAAACAACCTAAAATGGCTTGGCTTTAACTGGGATGGGGATATAACTTTCCAATTACGACGCACTCCAAGACATACAGAAGTAGCGCAAGAACTTGTGAATCGTGGTAAGGCTTATTACTGCTATTCTAGTCCACAGGAAATTGAGGAGTTTAGGCAAAAATTCCCACACGAAAAATTTGTAAGCCCATGGAGAGACAAAAGCGCCAGTGATGCGCCAGCTGATGTTAAACCTGTGGTAAGACTAAAAGTAGAGAAAGATGGAAGCACTACGGTAAAAGATTTAATTCAAGGTGAGATCACTGTTAGCAATAGCGAGCTCGATGATATGATTCTTCTTAGATCTGACGGAACGCCAACTTACATGCTTGCAGTAGTTGTAGATGACTATGACATGAAGGTGACCCATATAATTAGAGGTGATGATCACCTGACTAATGCCTTTAGGCAAAAGCATATATACCTAGCTATGGGATGGCAAATCCCAGAATTCGCCCATATTCCACTTATTCATGACAAACATGGTAGAAAACTTTCTAAGCG
Source organism: Candidatus Midichloriaceae bacterium (assembly GCA_029266655.1). Classification (GTDB taxonomy): domain Bacteria; phylum Pseudomonadota; class Alphaproteobacteria; order Rickettsiales; family Midichloriaceae; genus JAJTHY01. Next base: position 15,907 of record JAQSWL010000001.1, read on the forward strand.
CGAAGGTGCACTTGGCGTAGATACCTATCAGGAATTAGGATTTTTACCTGAGGCAGTTGTTAACCATTTGCTAAAACTTGGTTGGAGCCATGGGGACCAGGAAATTTTTAATATAGGCGAAGCTATAAGACTGTTTAATTTAGCCTCTATTGGTAAATCCCCTGCACGCTTTGATATGGATAAATTAAATTTCATTAACGCACATTATATGAGAGCAATGAAAAATGAAACTTTATTCGAAAAATTAGAGCCATTTTTGGCGCCAGATTTACCTTCAGGCACTTTAGCTATGATTAAAAAAGGCATGGATGGACTTAAGCAAAGGTCCTGCACATTGGTAGAACTTGCAGAAAATGCCGGTATATATATATCTAAAAAAACTGAGTTGGATGACAAATCTAAAGATATTCTATCTAAAATCGATGCTGAGTTTATTGCAGAGATAGAAGCTGTTATACGTGGAGCAGAGGTCTTTAATAAAGATAGCTTACACCAATCATTTGAAAAATTTGCTCAGGATAAAGGAGTTAAATTTCCTTTTATTATGCAATCACTCAGAGCTTTATTACTTGGGACTTTTGCCGCACCAGGTATTTTTGAAGTAATGGAAGTGTTAGGTAAAGAAGAATGCTTAAATAGGGTTTTATACCAAATCTCAAAATAAATAGAGCATTAAAGCTCACCTTTTAGCAAATTTGCTTGGTAAAAAATCGATGAATATGTAAAATATTCAACTGCTTTTCCCCTTCGCATTTTGCAAAAATCTGGCTTTACTATCTCAATTTATTTTGAGATTTGGCATTAGCAACAAAGTAAATTATAGCTATTCTCTACCAGCTTGCCTCACCATTACTTCTATGAGGCGTTAGCTTCATTTGGTTGCTGCAACTGTAGGGAATAATTTTTGCCTATCATAAATTACTCTAATATCTTTAAAACCTACTTTTTCTAAAGCTTCTCTTACTTTTACTTCACTACGATGCGAAGCCAGCCACTTCACTCCTAGTACATCATCTAAAAGAATACGTTGCGTTCTTAAATCACCTTCACTAATTTGCGAAGCATCCCATTCAGATTTTGTAGATCTGGTTGGTGGTGGGGTTAGAAAACCATTAATAAACATACCTCCAGCTTTTAATGATTTGTATATTCTAGAATATAGCTCTTCAACCCTTTCGTCATCGGGCTCATAAATATTAAGCCCATTACTAGCTACAACATCAAACTCGTCCTTAATTTTAAGATTCCAAGCATCGACCTCCATAAACTCACAATGCATCTCAATTCGATTTTGCACCGCATTCTCAAGTGCCAATTGCAAAGAGTCAGGATCAATATCCAACCCTATTAACTTAAAATTTTTCACGCAGCGATAGTTAAGTCCTAACAAATCATCCATAAGACCACAGGGTAGAGAAGCAGCTATCAAGCCATTTTTCACTACGCTTTGCAGTAATTTTTGAAAAATAAAAAAGCGCTCTTGTGTTGCAATAACTATAGGGCAACGGTCTAGAATCCACCTTTCAAATTTTTGCAAAGGCGCTCCATCACTGCTTAACCCTGTGAGTCTGCCGTTCTGAGGATGTAATGTTATATATCGCGACCATACTCCATTCAACCCTCTATATTGAATTAAAAACCTTCCTAACTCAAATTTATCAAGATCATCTAGAATCTGCATACGTTCAATAGCAGATACTTGAGATTTATTAGTATTTTTCAGTATTTTTTGCTTTAAATCGTTAAAAGCAGCATCATACTCTTCATAATACTTATGGGTTATATTGCCTTGCTGAATCCTCGGTTTAGTTTGATGCATAATAAAAACACTACATGTGGTTTGCGATTGATTAATTAAATATCTGTTTTTTCTACTTTGCAATATACTAATTGCGAGATATTTATTTCATACATAATACTCACGCTAACAGAGAGATTTTAGAATGCAAAAAAACAATCATTATATACCAACTTTAATCGTTTGTTTCATAATATTTTTTACATTAATAATAATTGGTTTTTTCTACATAGCCCAATCTACCTTTACCGGTGAAGTTACGGAAAAAGCTTACCAAAAGGGTTTGGATTTTGGAAAAATTTACCAAACTAGTCTGATGCAGCCTGATAAATCTGTACTTGCTGAAATCTCAATTATTAATGGAAAAGTAATTCTAAAGTTAAACACCACTTTTGAAAATTTTAATCTAGAAGGAAAAATTGTTAAACCAGTTTCCTTTGAGCATGATGTGCCATTAAATTTCGAAAAAAACTCTAGTGCAAAATTTTATGAAGCCATCTTTCCCCCTTTAACTCCCGGCAATTGGGAAATAAGAGTAAAGGTAGTGGCTGGTGGTGAAGATTATGTATTCAATAAAAGGTTTTTAAAGCAGTAACATTCTTTACAAATATTTTAAATAAAAGCTATTTAAACCTACCGCTTGAAGGGCCTTCTACTTCCACTTTTTCTCTAGATTTTTCCACGCCTTTCTGAGCACTTCTAGAGCTCATAATCTCTGCCATTTTTGCTTTTTGGCCTGCAAGCTCTTGTCCCCTAGTCATACCAATTTCACGCTCAGTTGTAAGTTCAGACATTTTATCTCCAATTTGAGAAGCTTGTTCCTCAAGTTTATCTAATTTTCCTGATGCTCCTTGGGCAAATGCCGCGCCTCCCACAGCACTTACAGCACTAGCTGCTGCTATCACTTCCATAATATAGGCTTCTCCTAAAGGAACTCCAATATCAATAGCGATAATGCTAACAACAAATGCAAGTACAGATGAAGCAGTAAAAGCAGAGGCACGCCAGAACCTTCGATTCATCTCTTCTTTCCCACTCTCTAACTGCATAATTTCTGCTTTTAACTCTTCCGCTTTTGACCCTAATATTTCTTTTGCCATACACTACCTCATTTCACCTTATTATTTATCATTAGAGCATATAAAAATTAATTTTTAGTTAATATTGCATGTATATTTACTTCTCGTAAATTAAGACTTGGCAAAAAGGTATATACGACAGGAAATTTGGTATAAGCTACGACGCTCCAATTTTTCAAATTAACGGAGTATATAATTAAGGCCAAAGGGAATAACCTTTATTTCGCTCGGTAATTAGATGCCTTGGAGATTTGGGATCAGTTTCAATTTTGTTCCGTAGCCTTGCTATCATGGTATCGATTGTGCGATCATTTAGGTCTGAAAAATGGTTTGCAAATTCAACCCTAGTAATAACAGTTTTTAAATTCTTACAAAAAACAAACATTAACTCTTTTTCTGAGTGAGTTAAATGCACTACCTTATCTTTGCGCATTAAGATTTTGCTATTTAAATTAAAGCTGAAATCACCAAAAACCACTTCGCTAGATTTAGAATTTTCCGAAATTAAATTTTTAATCCTTAATAGTAATTCTCTTAACTCAAAAGGCTTAGTTATATAATCACGAGCGCCACTTTCCAAGGCATAAACCCTATCATCCACATGACCAAGAGCAGAGACTATTATAACTGGTACATTTATTTTATCGCGATTTTGGTTAATAAAATTAACCCCCGTACCATCGGGAAGCATTATATCTAAAATTATTAGGTCAAACTTAAAGTAGTTATATATCTTTTCACAATCAGCTATAGTGCCTACACTTGATACTAAATACCCTTGGCTTTTTAAATACTGTTGGAGCAATCTTCTGATTTTATCATCATCTTCAACAATAAGAATGTGATGCTTCATTACTCAATAACTTTTGGTACCACGAAGTATCCATATTTACCATTTGGAGCTAATTTTGCAAGAGCTTCCTGATTATCAGGTTCGGTCACAATATCTTCTCTCAAAGCCAGATTTTCCGCATTCACCGAAAGTAAAGGCTCTACATTATCTGTATTAACTTCGTTTAACTGTTGTACCCAGACAAAAATTTTATTCAACTGATCACAATGTTTGCTTATCTCAGCATCATCCATTTTTATGCGGGATAGGCTAGCAATTTTCTTGACTTGATCTATTGTTAAAGACATAACTGGTGCCAATTATAAATTTCAACTCAAACCATAATAGAAACTAGGCTGTAATGCAAGAAGGTCTTTGCGAAAAAATATCAGATTTCTTAAACGCTGTACAAGCTTCGGGCAAAGATACTATATTTGCTTTGGACCTAGGAGGACGTAAAGTTGGGGTGGCTAAAAGCAACCTGTCCCTTAAAATTCCGGTTCCTTTTATTATAATAGAGTACAAAAACCAGACCGATTTATCACAAAAACTAAAAACCCTCATAAAGGAAAATTTGGTCGGAGGTTTAGTAATCGGCTTACCCAAAGAGGACCTTAAAAGTAAATTTGCTAAATTTATAAGCGAAATGCAGCTAGAGATGCCTTTTATATTTGAGGATGAATCTTATACAACTAAAATGGCAAATGAAATGCTTTCTAGAGCCGGTATGAAGCGTAAAAAGCGCAATGAAGTTGATGATAAAATTTCTGCACAGATAATTTTAAATTCATTCTTGCAAAAGACTTAGCGCTAATTAAGATTTGGTGATACAATTTCCTTCAGTTGAAACAAATTAAAATATATGAAATCCACATCAATGAAAGATTCTGAATTTTGCGAATTAGAAATTGCTACTAAGGTAATTGAACAAGAAATAGAAGGTTTAATTGCAGTCAAACAATCTTTGGATGCGAATTTTGCCAAGGTAATAGAATTATTATTGTCTGCACATGGCAGAGTAATTGCAACTGGTGTTGGGAAAAGCGGAGTAATTGCAAAAAAATTTGTGGCTACTCTTGCATCCACTGGCACACCTTCAATGTTTATTCATCCTGTAGAAGCCCTGCACGGCGATCTTGGCATGATAACTCAAGATGATATACTAGTTTTGCTTTCAAATTCAGGAGAGTCTACTGAGCTAGCTCAAATAATTGAGTATTGTAAACGCTTTAATATTCACTCCATAGGTATTTGCAGAAACCAGAATTCTAGCATGGTTAAAACTTGCGATAAGAGCATAGTACTGCCAAATATTGCTGAGGCAAGCAGGCTACCCGCCCCTACTACCTCCACAACTATGATGCTAGCTTTATGTGATGCAATAGCTATAGTTTTAGCGGAAAGAAAAGGTTTTAGTAAGGCAGACTTTGGGATATTTCACCCTGGAGGAAATATTGGAGCCAAGCTTTCTAAAGTGCGGGATTTTATGCACACAGGCGAAGAAGTACCACTAATTAATTATAATACTACTGTTAATGAAGCAATTGGAGAGATTACCAAAAAACGCTTCGGTTGCGTTGGCGTTTTAGATAATTCTGGTGAATTGATAGGAGTTTTAACCGATGGAGACTTAAGGCGTAACATTGATAAAGACTACCGCGTAGTTAAAACTCATGAGATAATGACAAAGAATCCGATTTTGGTTTCCCCAGAACTTTATGCTGCAGAAATGTTATATATATTAAATGACAAAAAAATTACTAATTGCTTTGTCGTCGAAAATAATAAGCCAGTTGGCATCATTCACATACATGATTTACTAAAAGCTAAGGTGGCTTAATACCAAAACTCAAAATAAATAGAGCAGTAAAGTTCATCTACTTCGATACCTTCATGTAGGGCCTCCACTTTCTTGATCAGAGGTCACCACCATATCAGCAGAGCCGGCGTCAACAACTTTTTGATCCGATCCTTTCTCTAGAAGCTTAGCTACTTCAAGATGCCCTTTTTCTGCCGCCAGATCTAATGGAGTTATACCCAATATATCCTTAGCATTAACATCTGCCCCTTGTTTTATAAGAACTTTAACTACTTCAAGATGCCCTTTTTCTGCCGCCCGATGTAATGGGGTTATACCCAATATATCCTTAGCATTAACATCTGCCCCTTGTTCTACAAGAAACCTAATTACTTCAAGATGCCCATTTTTTGCCGCAAAATGTAATGCGGTATAACCCAATATATTCTTAGTATTAACATCTGCTCCTTGTTCTATAAGAAATTTAACTACTTCAAGATGCCCTCCTTTTGCCGCCAGATCTAATGTGGTGCAACCATAACGATCCCCAGCATTATCTGCTCCTTGTTCTACAAGATATTTCGCAACTTCAAGATGCCCATTTTTTGCCGCATAATATAATGGAGTGTAACCATATACAGCATCCTTAGCATCAATATATGCTCCTTGCTCTACATAAAACTTAATTATTTCAAGGTCTCCTCTTTGTGCTGCATTCCATAGCCCAGAGCCTAAAACAAAATCAACCATATATACCCTATCTTTTAATTTATGAAGAAGTTATAACAAAAAACATCAAAATCTTCAAGTCAATCCTTTACCAACAATATTTCCTCTTGAATCTTAGCTATCTGATCTCTAATAGCAGCAGCCTCTTCAAACTCTTGTTTTGCCGCATGGTCTAGCATCTGCTTCCTGAGCTTATCAATATATTTATTCAGATCTTTACGCTTCAATAACTTAATTTCATCTTCTGGTACTTTAGCATTTTTCTCTGCGGCCTTAATGATTTCACTTAAGTCTTTCTTAATAGATTCAGGAGTAATGCCATATTTTTCATTATGAGCCACCTGCACTGCTCTTCTACGATTAGTTTCCTCGATTGCCGCTTCTAATGATTTAGTCATTTTATCTGCATATAAAATAACCCTACCACCTACATTACGCGCAGCGCGCCCAATGGTTTGTATTAAAGATGTTTTAGAGCGTAAGAACCCTTCTTTATCAGCATCTAATATCGCAACCAAAGCACATTCTGGAATATCCAAACCTTCTCTAAGTAAGTTTACCCCAACTAACACATCATAAGTACCATGCCGAAGCGCTTGTATTATCTCTATGCGCTCAAGCGTTACCACATCTGAATGCAGATAAACAGCTTTAATACCTATCTCAGTAAGATAATCGGTTAGATCTTCAGCCATCTTTTTGGTAAGCGTTGTAACCAAAATTCTAGATCCCTGCTCTACCACCACTTTGCACTCTTTCAGTAGATCATCAACTTGAGTATAAGCAGGACGCACTATGCACTCCGGATCCACAAGACCCGTTGGCCTTATTATCTGTTCTACATATTCACCACCAGACATTTGCAATTCTAATGGCGCAGGAGTTGCAGAAACAAAAATAGTTTGAGGGCGCATTGAGTCCCATTCCTCAAACTTAAGTGGCCTGTTATCTAATGCAGAAGGTAATCTAAAGCCATATTCAACAAGGGTGCTTTTTCTTGCTCTGTCCCCATTATACATACCTCCAACTTGCGACACACTTACGTGGCTTTCATCTACAAATAAAATTGCATCTTTAGGCAAATACTCGAACAAAGTTGGTGGTGGCTCACCTGTAGCTCTCCCAGAAAGATAACGAGAATAATTTTCTATCCCTTTACAAGAACCACTCTCCATTATCATCTCAAGATCAAACATCGTTCTTTGTTCAATTCTTTGAGCCTCTAATAGTTTGTTATGATCTCTAAACCACTCTAGCCTTTGCTTCATTTCCTGCTTAATGAGTTTTATAGATTGCTCCAAGGTAGATCTTGGCGTTATATAGTGGCTATTTGCAAAAATAGTTATCTCATCCAATTTAGCTGTACGCTCTCCCGTTAATGGATCAAACTCATTTATATTGTCTATTTCTTGCCCGAAAAAGCTCACTCTCCATGCACGGTCCTGGTAATGCGAAGGGAAAATATCAAGCGTATCACCCCGAACGCGAAATGTACCTCTTTGAAAGTCAATATCATTACGAGTATATTGAAGCTCTATTAATTTCTCCATAAGGGTGTTCCGGCCAATTTTTAATCCCTTCTCTAGCTTCTGGATCATTTTTAGATACCACTCTGGCGAACCTAAACCATAAATACACGATACTGATGCCACTAAAACCACATCTCGCCTCTCTAGCAACGCCCTTGTAGCCGAGTGGCGCATTAAATCTATTTGTTCGTTAATTTGGGAGTCCTTTTCAATAAAAACATCCGTTCTTGGGATATAGGCTTCAGGCTGGTAGTAATCATAATACGAAACAAAATATTCAACCGCATTATTAGGGAAGAAAGACTTCATCTCACTATAAAGTTGTGCCGCCAAGGTTTTGTTATGAGCCATAATTATAGCAGGCCGATTAGTCCTAGCTATAATATTTGCCATAGTAAAAGTTTTTCCCGTTCCTGTTGCACCTAACAATACTTGATTGCGCTTACCGGTTTCTAAACCTTTAACCAAGGAATCCACTGCTTGTGGTTGATCACCAGCTAAATTATATTTGGACTCAATTTTAAAAATGTTTTTATTAGCCAAGTTAATATTTTAATTAGTTTTTCCAGGTAATAATTGCTAATACTATCACACCTAAAACTATAGATCCATCTGCAACATTAAATGCTGGGTAATGCCAGCCGCCTATATGAAAATCTATAAAGTCCACTACCGCATGGTAAAGAGCTCTATCTATTAAATTACCAATCGCGCCACCAGTTATTAGCCCCACAGCAAAGCCATTTAAGTAGCTAATATTGCTAGCAAACCAAAACCATAAGCCACAGATTATAAGGCTAGAGGTTATAGCTAAAATAATATTGGCATTCTGCGCAGAATTAAATAATCCGAAGCTTATACCTTTGTTATAAACCTTTACAATGTTTAACAATGAAAAAACTCTAATAGAATCACTATGCACTGCAAAATACTCAAGTACTGCAAGCTTAGTAACTTGATCTAAGAATATTACTTTAAGCGCTAAGATAAAACATAAGCTAAAGCCCAAAGGCTTTTTATTGGTGGTTAGAAAAGATACTAAGCGCAACATTTTCCCTATCTAAATTAAATATTTCCTGCTCCTTTAATGCTTCATGTGTTCTATCATACCATTGCAATAAAGGCTCCACATCCCTTCCCTCAAGCGCTGCTTGTTTTATTTTATCCATTATTAGCCTAAGTATCACATAGGTGAAGCAATACCAAGATTCATCGCTGGATAATGCTTTCTTTAATTTCATAAGTTGAGATAGGCTTTGCACGCCACTATTCACTACATCCTTAACCTGCTGCAACAATTCTAAATGCTCAGATTTCGCAAGAAGTGGAGCTATGCTTAAAGAGCCATAGCTCATTTCGTATATAAGTTTTGCATTACCGGAATTATCACCCAAAGCTTTGGTGAAATTTTCCAAGCTCAAATCATTAAATTTGAGTATAGCGCAGCGAGATTTAATTGTTGCTGGTAAGCTCCCAAAGGAATTACAAACAAGTAAAAAGGTAGTATGTAAGGATGGCTCTTCAAGCGCTTTTAACAAGGCATTAGCTGCATTATTGTTTAACATTTCAACTGGGTCTATTATCACCACTTTGCGCTTAGATAAAACCGGAGTTGTATGCAAAAAGCTTAATAATTCTCGCACTTGGTTCACCTTGATTTCCGCGCCCATTTCCTCTTCTTCTGTTTCGCTTTCAATCACAAACATATCTGGGTGTGTATTGTTTTCTATTAGCTTAAACGTGCGGTCGTCATTATCATGATTTTTTAATAGCTCTTTGGCAAATAAATATGCAGAAGATGCCTTGCCTATACCCTTAGGTCCACAAAGCAACCATGCATGATGCAACTTACCGCCCGCCATAAGTTTTTTAAATGTGGCGATTACTTCATCATGCCCAAGAATAGTTTTTATATTTCGAGGATGAGTCATAATATACCAGCTTCTTTCATTGCCGTTTCCACTTCTTTCCCTCGCCCCTTGCTTAAAGGAAGCAACGGAGATCTAAGCTCATTGCTTATTTTCCCCATCAAAGAAAGAGCATATTTAACTGGAACTGGGTTAACTTCGCAGAACATGGCTTTATGTACAGCATCCATTTTCTTATGCAAAACCAATGCATCCTGGAATTGCCCCATCATAATAAGCTCATGCATATGCGATAATAACCTAGGCGCTATATTAGCAGTTACAGAAATGCAACCCTTGCCACCGTTTGCTGCAAAAGCAAGAGATTCAGGGTCATTGCCCGCAAGTATCGAAAAATCTTTCCTACCCATTTTAGTAATTGTATCATCCATATAAGAAACCCTGGATATATCCCCACAGCATTCCTTAACACCTACAATACGGTTATGTTCAGCAAGCTTGCATATAGTATCAGGGGATATATCTACACCAGTTCTTTTTGGAACATTATACATAATAATAGGTAGATTTGTCTCATCATGAATGGATTTATAATGCGCATATAAACCATTCTGAGTTGGCCTATTATAATATGGAGCAACTACAAGCGCGGCATCCGCACCTAGTTCTTGAGCTAATTTTGTAAGCTTAATGGTTTTTGTTGTAGAATTTGTACCCGTACCAACAACTATTGGCACTCTGCCATCCACAACTTTCACCGCTGTTTTAATTAGCTCACAAAGTTCATCTTGTTCAATTGTGGGGCTTTCCCCCGTGGTACCGTTTATAACTAATCCATGAACTCCTTCATTAATCTGCCAGGTAATTAGATTAGAAAAAGATTCAAAATCAATTTCGCATTTTTTAAATGGAGTAACCAAAGCGGTTAATAATCCTTTGAACATATAAACAACCCAAGGTCTGTAGGGATGATCTTATATGCGGGCCACATGTTTTTCAAGATAATCTTAACGTATAAATTTCTTTTGAGTGCTTTTAGGTTTGCGCTCATAATGAACAACCGCTATTGCAAATCATATTGTTTTCCATTGCTTTACTATTTTCATATAAATACTTGCATTTTATAGCAAAATCTGTATAATTCGCTTATATTTTAAGCATTAGGGAGGCATCGATGAAGCAGCAACAGTTATACTTTATAGAAAAATATGACGCCGGGTATTCTAAAATATTAGGAATTCATTCAGATGATTATTATGATGCTTATAATCATAGATTTAAGAGCAGCGAATTAGAGGCACTAAAAAAGTTACGTTACGATACTATACGGATCTCTAGATTATATCATAGTTTGGAAGATTTAAATGACGACTCAAAAGAGTTTTTGAAAGTCGTAACACAAAAAGATATATCAGTTATTGGGCTTGGAATGGGAGGCCAAGATAGCTCCTTACCTTTATGTACGGATATTATTGGACACTTACTTTCTAAATTAAAATCTATAAAATCAATTATCATACAAGATAAAATTTACATTGAAAATCAAGATTTCATAGCATTACTCATTACCTTAATAAAAAGTAGAGAGACCCCGCTTCTAATACAAACCGATTTTGAAATACCGAAAGAATTAGAAAATGCTATTAAAGGAAACAAAAATATAATTATTGGTAAAAGAACTTGGGGCCCTACAGATCCCATCCCTGAACAGATTATAGATAATTTACCTAAGGAAGCATTAGAAGCCCTTGTGAGATTTGCAGATTCAAATTTTTCTATACGTATTGATTCACTCAAACCATATATATTAGAACACCTTACATATCTATACTTCGCCTCTATGTATAGATATGAGGGACATCACTCTTCAACTTCCTTCGCAAGCCTTATAAAAATATTTCATGAAGAATGCTTTAAAGAGTGCGTTGATGAAATTGTGTCGCGTTATGCTTTAATTAAAGCTGCAGAGCAGGATGATCAATCTATCTTTTCTCTTATTCCTGCAGAAATCAGAAATAAAGAGATTTTTGGAAAGTTATGTCAGCTTTATTTCGGCGTGTGGGTTAATCTTCATTACTCTGCTAAACCACAACAAGCATCTACAGCAGAACCAAGAGTTGAGGAAGTTAAAGATGAAGAACCTGAGGTTATTCAAGATCCAACACCATTGCTTCCAGCAGAACCAATAGTAATTGAAGACAAAAATACTCCTTTAGCAGTTGCACCTACACCATCTTCGCCGTTAAGTGCATTAGGTGAAGGGCCTAAAGATATTACTCCCTCTAAGGATGACTTTGATGGCAATCTACATCACAAAATGGCACTACTAGCATCAGCAGTTTGTTTAGTAGGTATTGCATATATAGGCTTTAAATTGTATAGAGGCGATGTATCTATATCTAACATTTTAGGAAGCATATCGCTTAATGATTCAAGCAAGGCTACTTTTTTAGGAATATAAAGCTAAAAGCAAGTTTAACTAGAAATAATTGCATATTTATTATAGACTATACATCGTAATTACGAGCTTAAGCATGCTTAAACATAACGTTAAATCTTTATCCCCTATTAAAATCGCAGGTATAATTCTTGTGATATTAAGCTTATGGATGGCAAGTGGGATATTTAAGCATAAAACTACCACCCAACCAGCAAAGCCGGTAGCTAAAGCCAAAGTTGTAAAATCACAAGCTCAGCTAAGAAACACCTCTTTAAGATTTAATGGGGTAACTAAAGCCCATAAAGGCGCTACTTTAAGGCCGGAGGTTTCTGGCATAGTCAGCAAAGTTATCGCACATAATGGTGATTTTTTAAAAGAGGGTGAGGTTATTCTAAAAATAGACGAAGAGAACAGAAAAAAACTCTATCAGCAGGCTAAGTCAGAGCTGGAAAGCGCTAAAATGCAATTTGCTGCTGCCCGTATCGTTTATGAAAAGCAACTGAGTTCAAAAAATAATTTTGTTGATGCAACATCAAAATTAAATATGGCAGAAGCGCACTTTGAAAAAGCAAAGCTTGAGCTTGAAAAAACTAATATAAAAGCTCCATTTGATGGCTATGTGGATTCAATTAATGTAAAGGAAGGAGATTATATTTCTAACTCTATTGGCTCAATAATTTGCCAGTTTAGTTCATTAGAGAAGCTAGTTGCAATTATTCATGCCTCCCAGGCAGATTTAAATTTTATAAATGAATCATCTACAGCAAATATCATTACCAGCAAAGGCGCTATAATCCCTGGAAAAGTAATTTTTATAGGCAAAGTTGCAGATCCACTCACCCAAACATTTCCTGTAGAAATAGAAATTAAAAATGCAGAATCTCAACTGCGCATAGGCGAATCTATTGTGGTTGAGGTGCAGTCTGATACACCATTACTAGCGCATTACATACCAAAATCCTCTTTAGTGTTGGATTCTCAAGGAAGAATTGGGGTAAAAACATTAAGCCCTGATGGTATAGTGATGACAAAAAGCATCGATATTATTGATGAAGAGGTGGATGGCTTTTTAGTAGATGGCTTAAGTGATGAGGAATATATAATCACAATGGGCGCTGCATTTGTAGTGGACGGTGAAAAGATTGAAGATGATGAAGACGCCCCAAACTAATCGAAGGCCTTTTTGGAAGGTCGCTTCTGGTAGCTGGGTGCAAGGAGCATACGGAACGAAAGACCGGAGTGTATTCAATATACATGAGGATCTGAGTACCGGAGCGACGTCGCAACCTGCAGCAGAAGTAGAGTTTACGAATAGGTCGATTGAAATAATTGAATGCGATAACTCCTTCCAACTTGCACGCCTTGCGATATCTTTAGCAAAAGAGCATGAAATCAAGCATTTCGTGGTTGAATCGGATGAGTTGAAGGTTTTATTAGCTAAACACCTTTGCATGAATTCAAATTTCAAAAGTTATACAGAAAAATTTTTAAGCATAGCCATGCTTGCAAGCGACCCTGAAAATATCAGCTACCTCATAGATTTATATATAAGATTTTTCCCAGATATAAGTTGGTTAAGATCAAGAGGTGATTCAAGAAGCGCCTTAGAAATTATATCCAATAAATTTGGCGAAAGAATGGAGGTGGTTTCTCGGGCAAAAGAAATTATGCTGTGTAATTCATATCAAAAATCATTAGAGCTTCATATCTCAATATTTAAGGAGCTATCTGGACAATCGCAATACGACTTTCAATTTATAGACCCAGAGTTGTTGGCAGACTTTCAAGCAAATGAGGTTAGCTATATAGATGCACTTATCTCTATAATCCAATCTCATGAAATAAAACATTCCAGCGCCTATTTTTTGTCATTCCAAGAATTAGAAGACATTCAAAGTGAGAGCTTTATCCTCATTGAAAATGGACTATGTAATTTGGAGAAAGAAGCTAAGCTTCAAGGCAGAGAAAGCTTAGAAAAACTATTAAAAGATTTAACTCTTATATTACAAAATAAAAAAACACTGGTGCTAAGAAATTTAAATTCCAACGATGAAGAATCCATATTTTACAGGTTATTAAGTGATAAATATCCAAAAAACCCTGTAAAACCATCAAGCATTATACCAAAAAACCCTTATGAACAACCAATAGCTAGCATTCCTAAGGAGCTTAGGCCCAAAAAATATTCTGTAACTTCACTTACAAAATTAATGGCGGACCCGTACTGTTATTATAGTGAATATATATTAAAGCTTAAGCGGTATGATCGCATATGGGAGAAAAACGAAAACCGAGATTTTGGTATATTTGTTCATAAGGTAGTGACTAAAATCGATGATCCTCATGCTCTTCAAGAGATGTTAGACAGTATTAATACCTCTGAAGGAAATAAATTGATTTGGAAGCATAAGCTTATTGAAATAATTAATTTTTTAAAAAACTATTATCTAACAAATCCAAAGGTATCAAGCTTTATTGAATGCGAAGGAGAAGCAAAATTATTAGAGGATATAATTATCTCTTCTATAGCTGATAGAATAGACATAACTAGCGATCTAGAAGCAATAATTTTGGATTTTAAAACTGGGCAAGCGCCTTCGCAATCACAGGTAAATTCAGGGCTTGCCCCTCAACTTTCGATAGAGTCTTGGATATTGAGTAAGGCTGGCTTTAAGATTTCAGCACCCTATAAAACAATTGCCACTCGTTATCTATCATTAAGTGGGCGCCCTGCCCTTCAAAGCTTCGATGATATAAAAAGTAACAACGAAGGAACTGAAGCTTCATTGTTTTGCTTGCTAAACTTATTTTATACCAATGCTGAAGGCTATTTTGCTACTTATAATGAGAATAATAGAGAGTATGCTCATATAAAAAGGCTAGATGAATGGCGTTGATGCTTTGTAATTAAAACTATATAGCCAAATTTACTTGTTCAACAAATAACTCAGCAACTAATTCTCCATTATTCTGTGTGTATAAATTTGCAGCTGACTTGCAATGATGCTGCTGAAAGTCTTCATGCTCTTTAAAATTATTTACTAGTTTTTCTAAAATCTCTTTTTCCTCTTCGTGCGCAGTTATGACTTTCTTACCAGCTCCAAATTTAATTTTGAATTTATTATTCTCAGCAATATTCAAAAATTCATCCAATAAGCCCTTAATGCCACCACCCCAAGTTATTTTAGGGTTAGAGGCAAAAGCATGCAACACTTCTGCCTTAAAATGATCGCATAAAATAAGCTTATTGACCGTGCAAAGAAAATGCTTAGGCTTTGAAAAATCTAGCAAATTGTTGTTACTGATCAAAGCAACAAGATCTTCATCGGCTCCTGCAGTAATTCCATAAGCTAGAGGACTATTGATGTTAATCCAGTTTATGTTGTCTTTTACTGTAAACCCGTGCCAATCAATCTTCATAAACTTTGAAAGCTCAGCTATTTTATCTAAATCATGATCTTTAATTGCTTTAACTAATTTGAAAGTATTTTTGCTATCTTTGTTATAATGCTCCGAGCCAGGTATTAAATTTTGCTTTTTAACCTGCTTCCCCAAATCTGAAACATAAAAGTCCAAATCATCAAGATCACCCCACATGTAACACATAGCAAACATTGCTTTGTTCAGCCCTGCTTCATCTAACAAAACTGATTCACCATAACTAGTATCATATAGTTTATACCCTATAATACTTTTTTCTTTATCCTTAACAATCTTAAGTACAGCACTATGTTTGGCGCCTAAATATATAAAAAGAAACTCCGCTTCTTGTAATTTTTTTGGTAGGTTTGCAAAAAAGTTAAATGGCGCGGGAGCCTTTCCGTCATCACTTAACGTCACTGTCGTCTTGAATTGCTTTTTGCTGCTTGCTGGATTCGGAGTAATGTTAGTATACTCTTTAAGTCTCTGCAAAAAATTATCTTGGTTAAAATGGTTAAGTCTTTCTGATTCTTCAGTTTGAGAGATCTCTTCAAGCTTAGACCTTAGTGTATCAAAGAAATTTTTCTCAATTCCCTTTTGCTGCCAAGAAATCTGCTTTCTAACATATTCCCTAGCTAAGCCATGGCAAATTCCGCCCCCATGCAACCCTTCACCATGATTCTTGTATTTATCTTCAAGTTTAAATTCATAAAAATAATTTTCTTTGGCAACTGTAATAAAATTACTTTCTTCCATATCTTGCACGCTTAAAGAGCTATATAAATCTGGCGTAATAAAGCCAATAGCATGTTCAAGTTTAGCACCATTTAAGGTTACATGACCCACATCATAATGCCTACCCTTCAAATCAAAATAACTTAAATCACAACCATCTAGGTTAAGCTTAGTGTTGTAGTAAGATATGATATCTGCATGTTTTAAGGAAATATCAGCGAAGTTAGCCTCAGTAAAATTTTTTGATATCGTTATCTCTTTCTCATACAGAACTAAATCTGCCCCTAAAGATTTAAGAAGTAATGTAATATCTAAAACACCTTGTTCCATTTTTGCAAAAAATTCATCCAACATAGCATAGTTAGGTGTATACGGGGTGTATGATATAACTTTAAGCGCAATCTCTTTATTACCTGTCACCGCGTAATCTAAAACATTTGCTGCATTAACCAGCTCTAGCTCACATCCCTTTCTTTGCTCTTCAGTAAAAGAATTAACCAATTGAATTGAAACAGGTGATTCAAATTGAGTGGAACCCATCTTAGCATTAATTAAACTTAGATCCTCTTGAGAAAATAAACCCTCAGTATGCTCTCTAATGTTTGCATTTGATAAATCGCAATTATCTAGGATAAATTTGGTTTCTTCCGTGTCCAAAGAAAGTATAGCTCCCTTAAGAGAAAAACCTGAAAGGTCTATAGTAGAAAAACCTTGTGCAAAGCTTATAAGCCCTTCTAATTTAGGCTCTGCCCCAAATGCTTCAAATAATAGTGATGGTTGTAAAACTCCATTTGCGGCTTTTTCAATAAATTCATTAAAAAGTTCTTGGTTAACACTATATTCTTGATTATCGAGTTTAGGCCAACTATCTCTACCATTGCCTGTATACACTATATAATCTCTTGCAGTATTAGGGGTTATTGATCCTAGATTTAAAGCAGCGTTATCTTTTGTAATTATATGCTTAGTAGTTGCCATACATACCTACCATACTCTTTTGTTAAATTTTGCAAAATTATATCATATAACAGGTGCAATAGGCAAAAAAAACAAAAATATTTATTACAAAAGAATTTACTTATCAGGCAGCATGCTCCCCGACATCGGGAGGTAACCTATTGATTTTTATAAGATAAATTGTCCTTGGATAGTTATAATATTGAATCTGAAATTTTATTTAAAGGACAATTTATTCTATAGTCTAGGTATTTGCTTGTGTGTAGCGATGATGTCGGGGAGTATGATCAGGCAGTTAGAAAAATAAATTACTTCCAAAAAACATTAAGTTGGTGATATACATGTTGTATCATAATTGTTGGTTATTTAATGCGTACATTTTCCTTAGCGCTAGCAGTACTGAGTTTCATATTTATACTTTCTGAGCCCGCATTTGCTCAAGGAATCAACATAGACTTAGGCAGTGGCAAAACGCCTATCTTTACCAGCAAAGTTATCCAAATTATTGCCCTTATTACCCTATTAAGCTTAGCGCCATCTATATTGGTTATGGTCACTTCTTTTACGAGAATAGTTATAGTACTATCATTTTTGCGCACTGCAATTGGGCTACAGCAAACTCCACCCAACTCTGTTCTCATTAGCTTAGCGTTATTTCTAACTATGTTCATTATGGCCCCCACGTTTGAGCAATCTTATGAAATTGGGATAAAACCCCTAATGAATGAAGAAATAGAAGAGCTAGATGCCTTCCTCAAAATAACGCAGCCATTCAAAACTTTTATGATCTCTAACACTAGAGATAAAGACCTCTCATTGTTTCTTGATATGGGCGACATTGAAACCAAAAACAAAGCCGAGATGCCACTGCATGTGGTCATTCCATCTTTTATGCTTTCAGAACTAAAGCGAGCTTTTGAGATAGGATTTTTAATCTTTTTACCATTCTTAATTATAGATATGTTGGTCGCTTCAACACTCATGGCTATGGGGATGATGATGATCCCACCTGTTATGATTTCTCTTCCTTTTAAATTAATTTTCTTTGTTCTGATAGATGGTTGGTATATGCTGTGCGGCAGCTTAGTTAAAAGCTACGGGCTTTAAATTAATACCAAAATAATTTATTACTAATATGCAAAAAATAAAGAAAGCTGTTTTCCCAGTAGGTGGGTTAGGAACAAGGTTTTTACCTGCCACTAAGGCGCTCCCCAAAGAAATGCTACCTGTTGCAAGCAAACCGTTGATTCAGCATGCTTTTGAAGAAGCAGTCAACGCTGGCTTTGAAGAATTTATCTTCATCACTGGCCGCAATAAAAATGTCATCAACAACCATTTTGATTATGTATATGAACTAGAAAAAGCATTGCATGATAAAGATCGGCATGACGCTCTGCAGCTCACTAGGGATTGGATTCCCGAGCCTGGTAAGATCGCTTTTGTTAGGCAACAACACCCACTTGGGCTTGGGCACGCAGTATGGTGCGCACGTAATTTCATCAAAGATGAACCATTTGCGGTTATCTTAGCAGATGAGCTTTTCATTGGTTATAATGGCTCCTCGCCCCTTAAGGATATGGCAGAATCGTATGAGCGCAACCCTGGAAATATAATATCTGTTTATGAAGTAGATAAAGACCAAACTAATAAATATGGGATTATTAAACCTGGCAAGTTGCTATCTGAGCTAGATATGGAAATTATCGATATGGTAGAAAAGCCAAAACCAGAGGTAGCTCCTTCTAATTTAGCAATTATTGGCAGATACATATTGCAGCCCGAAATATTTGAATACCTAGAGGTTACAAAAAAAGACGTCAGTGGTGAAATTCAACTAACCGACGCACTTAAGCTGATGCTGAAATCCACGCCTACATATGGATGTAAATCCACAGGCAAAAGGTTTGATTGTGGCGCACAGTTAGGATTTTTAGAGGCTAACATCCATTTTGCGCTACAAGATGATTTGATTGGTGAAAATGCAAAACAGCTAATTAAAGGCTTGGCTAATTCTTTCGAAGTAGCATAATATGCTAAATAAAGTATATAGAGTATAAAATGTACGCACCAGATGAAATTAGCACTATCACAGAGAGTTGCCTAGATAATCTAAACGATGTGCAGCGAGAAGCTGTACTTGCAACAGAAGGGCCTTTACTGGTTTTAGCCGGCGCAGGCACTGGAAAAACGCGTGTACTTACCGCAAGAATTGCCCATATACTAAGTTTGCGACTAGCCTTTCCTAGCCAAATCCTAGCTGTTACTTTTACTAATAAAGCTGCTCGAGAAATGCGATCTCGACTAGATAAATTAACCCAAGGCGCTGCAGATGGCATATGGCTTGGCACATTCCATTCTATTGCCTCTAAGATATTGCGACGTCATGCAGAATCTGTGGGGCTTAACAGAGATTTCACCATTATTGATTATGACGATCAAATAAGGCTCGCAAAGCAAATACTTGCTGACTACAACATTGATGACAAAAAAAATCCTCCCCGCACACTAATTTATCTAATAAGCCGCTTTAAAGACAAAGCCTGGAGTGTTGGCAAGGTCCCAGAAAGTGAGGCTGGCCTTTATGCAGGTGGTAGGGCATTGGAGCTTTATGCCACCTATCAAGCGCGGTTAAAGGTTTTAAATGCTGTTGATTTTGGCGATCTTACCTTACTTAACATAGAATTGTTCAATAAAAACCCCGATATCCTTAAAGAGTATCAAAACAAATTTAAGTATATGTTAGTGGATGAGTATCAAGACACCAACGTTGCCCAATACCTATGGCTTAGAATTTTGGCTCAGGGCACGCAAAATATATGCTGTGTGGGAGATGATGATCAATCAATATATGGTTGGCGCGGTGCTGAAGTTACCAATATACTTAGGTTCGATAAAGACTTTGCAGATGCCAAAATAATTAGGCTTGAGCAAAACTACCGATCCACCAATAATATTCTGAAAGCTGCTAGTACTTTAATTGCAAATAATGACGACCGTCATGGCAAGAATTTATGGACAGGTGAAGATTCTGGCAACAAAATTAAGTTAAGCAGTTTTTATGATGATAAAGAAGAAGCTCGCTACATAGCTGAAGAAATAGAATCTATCCGCTATAGAAAGATTCATAGCTACCTAGAAACCGCTGTTTTAGTACGTGCAGGGTACCAAACCAGAAGTTTTGAAGAAAGCTTTAATTTTTTAAGAATCCCCTACAGAATTATCGGTGGATTAAAATTCTACGAACGCGCAGAAATACGTGATGTGCTAGCTTACATAAGGTTATTAGTTAGCCCATATGACAGCCTAGCTTTCGAGCGCATAATTAACACACCAAGGCGTGGCATAGGTAATGGCACTTTGCAAAAAATTATTGAGGTGTCTAAAGATCAATCTCTTAGTTACTACGAATCCACAAAAAAACTAATTGAAGTGGGTGTAATTAAGGGCAAATCTAGGGAAACTCTTGAAAAAATGTTTAATGATTTGCAACAGGCAAATGAATTATTAAATTCTCAAACACACTGGCAAGTGGTGGAAGATCTACTAGAGAACATTGGCTATATAGAAATGTGGAAGACCGATCCAAACGAAGATTCCAGAGATAGGATTGAGAATATAAAAGAGTTATTGCGATCCTTGCAAGACTATGCCGACCTGCGCGAATATTTGGAGCACATTAGTTTAGTAACCGACACCGACAACATGCAGGATGATGATAAGGTCAATATCATGACCATACATGCAGCAAAAGGCCTAGAGTTCGAAACTGTATTCTTAACTGGTTGGGAAGAAGGTATTTTCCCAAGCCAAAAAGCACTAGATGAAAATGGGAAAACTGCATTAGAAGAAGAACGTAGGCTTGGCTATGTTGCAATTACCCGAGCAAAAAACAATTTATACATAACCTATGCATGTAACCGCAGAATTTATGGCAGTTTTCAACCGTGCATACCTTCTAGGTTTATCGATGAATTGCCTAAAGAAACCTATGAGATCATTAATAATTATGGCAGCTATTATAATAATAATAGGCGCGATTTCAGCTATTCAGCGAAAGCCAGCCCCGAGGTTATTGATGCCAGCTCTTCCCCTCGTTTGAAAAAAGGGCAACGAGTTTTCAATGTAAAATTTGGCTATGGATATATACTTTCTATAAACAATAGTATAGCAGAAGTGGCATTCGACAAAGCAGGTATCAAGAAAGTACTAATGGAGTATTTGTCCGAAAATACTTGAGCGATATATTTGGTATAACAACCTTAATCGCTCCTAACTTTGCATTACTTGCTCAACAAAAAACTCAGCAACCAATACATCATTATCCTGTGCATATAAGTTTGCTTCAGGGTGGAAAGAGCCATAATTTTTTTTAAACGGTTCCTGATGCGCTTTGAAATCATTAAAATCTTCATGCGTTTTAAAATTATCTGCTAGTTTTTCTAAAATATTTCTCTCTTCTTCAGTCGCAGTTATAATTTCTTTTGCCCCATCAAATTCAATTTTGAATTTATTATTCTCAGCAATATCCAAAAATTTATCAAATAACTCTTTGACACCTTCTCCCCAGGTTATTGTAGGGTTAGAAGCAAAAGCATGTAGCACCTCTGGCTTGAAATGATCGCACATAATAAATTTGTTCACTGTGCAAAGTAAATGCTTGGATTTTGAAAAATCCAACAAATTATTATTGCTAATTAAAGCTATAAGCTCTTGATTATTTGCATGTATAATTCCGTCATGTAAAATATTATAGATATAAAAATAATTCTTAAGATTATTAAAAGGATATGGCTCGTTATGCATGCCCTGGTGACTGGAATAAAGCTTGCGAAAGTCATCATTGCCAATTTCAATACCGTGCCAATCAATCTTCATGCATTTCGAGAGTTCAGCTATTTTCTCAGCATCATGCTCTTTTATCGCTTTAAGCAACTTGAAAGTATTTTTGCTATCCTTGCTATAATAATCGGAACCAGATACTAAGTTGTGCTTCTTAACCTGTTTACCTAGATCTGAAACGTAAATAAAATTATCAGAACTACACCAGTTCGAACAAGTCATAAGCATTGCTTTACTCAGCTCATCCTTATCCAACAAAACTGATTCACCATAGCTGGTATCGTATAGATTATACCCTATAACACCCTGATTATTATCTCTAACGACTTTAACAACAGCAGCATGATCGCCCAATAAAATATAAAGAAAATCAGCATCTTGCAACTTTTTTGGCAAGCTATCAAAAAATTCAAAAGGTGCAGGTGTTTCCCCATCATCGCTTAAGTTAAATGTCAGCTTAAAGTGTTTCTTATTGTTTGCTGTGTTTGGCGTATAATGAGTATACTCTTTAAGCCGTTGCAAAAAAGTATCTTTATAAAAGTGGTTAAGCCTTTCTGATTTTTCAATTTGAGAAATCTCTTCAAGCTTTGACCTTAGCTCAGCAAAAAAGTTTTTTTCAACACCTTTTTGCTGCCAAGAGATTTGCTTTCTAACATACTCTCGAGCTAAGCCATGGCAAATAAAGGGAGGTATACTTTCGCCGTTGCTCTCAACACCATATTGCATTGCGAATTTTGCTTGATAAAAATAATTTTCTTTGCTGGCGGTAATAAAATTGCTTTCTTCCTTAGCTTGCGCGCTCAAAGATTTATATAAATCTGGCGTTATATAACCCATAGTGTGGTCAAGCTTAGCACCATTCAAGCTTACGTGGTTAATGTCATAATGCCTACCTGCCAAGTCACAATAACTTAAATCACATCCATCCAAGTTCAACTTGGTATTATGATAGGATACAATAGTTGCCTTTTTAAGGGAAATACCATCAAAGTTAGCTTCAGCAAAATTCTTAGGGATTGTTATATAATTGTTATCAAGAACTAAATCTGCATTTAAAGCATTAAAAAGCATTGTAATATCCAACTCACCTTTATCCATTTTTGCAAAAAATTCTTCCAACAAAGCATTATTAGGTGCATGTGTGACATCTGGCACCATTTTAAGCGCTGCTTCTTTACCATCATTAAGGGCGCTGTGAAGCACATCTTTTATATAAAAACTCATCGCAATTACAACTTTTTTATTAGGATTGCATAATTGTACTATATAAAGGCATAAAGAGCAATAAAATCTTAATAAACTCAAACTCTAGTTAACTTTATGCCATTGATATAATTATCTAAAAAGGTATCAACTAGATGTTGGCTTTCTGTTTCTATGAGCCCAGTTCTGGTGAATTTACCTTTGCTAGATAATGCACAAATACCGTGAATCCCAGCCCATAAAACTGTTATATATTTTTTCAGATGTTGTGGATTATCTATGTTTAATATATTGTTCAGAGCTTTTTCTGCTATCTCGTATAAATACTCAATTTTTTCCTCATACCACTTAGGTATTGCAACAGATTCTGGAAAACGATATTCGCACAAAAGACTCCATGCATTAACATGATTTATGCTGAATTTTACATATGCGTATGCAAGCGCCCTAAGTTGAGAGCCGTTACTCTCCTTTATAGCTTCCTCGAGAATTTTTATCAAATCATCTAACGTGCGCCCATTTAAATGGATATAAATATCATCCAGATTTTGAAAAATATTATATAAAGTGCCAACGGAATATTCTATTTGCGTTGCTATCTTACGGGTAGTTATTTTTTGAAAACCCTCATTAATCAATATATTGCTAGCTGAATCTAGAATCATATTGCTAAGCTCTTTAAATGTGTGATCTCCTCGCCTACCCATCTGCTAAACTTCCATAAAATATCAATTAGAGATGTTCATTATGCACATTTTTTAATTCACAGCTATTAGAAATATGCCTTATGCCAAATCTCGTATTTAATAGGTCATATGCGCTTGAATTTTCAAAGAGGTGGGAAGATAAAAAAGTCGGTAATATGAACATATTGCTGTCTTTTTTATCAACCAAAATATTTGGAAAGGCAAGATACAGATGACTTATTAAATATGAGATTTGGCATTAGCTTTAGGAAGCCTGCAAAATATTAGTACTAGGAGCTCTAGGCGATGCCTATAAAAATAGGTGAGTCGACGCGCGACGATGTAATAATATAACTAGGAATTAGTATAACTTGAAAATAATTTTTTTTCTGCTATTTTGCAGGGCATCAAATTCTCTTATTATTTTTCTCAAGGATCTTCTCATGCTTTCCATTACAGATGTTACATATACTATTGGTGGGCGCATGTTGCTCGACAAGGCATCTCTCTCTATATCTGAAGGTCAACGCATTGGGCTTGTGGGCCCTAATGGTACTGGGAAATCCACATTATTTAAACTCATCTCTGGGGAACTAGAGATAGACTCAGGTAAGATTGAGCTTAACAAAAAAATCTCTATTGGCATGGTTCGCCAGGATTTACCAGAAGATGAAACAAAGCTAATAGATGTTGTGCTTGCAGCAGATAAAGAGCGTACAAGTCTTTTGTTGGAGGCGGAAACTTCTGAGGATCCAGACCGTATCGGCTATATTTATGAACGTCTAAGCGAGATAAATGCTTATGATGCACCAGCGAGGGCAGCAAGTATCCTTGCGGGGTTAGGCTTTGATGAAGAAGCACAGAATAGCCCAATCTCCTCATTTTCTGGTGGTTGGAGAATGCGTGTAGCATTGGCTGCAGTTTTATTCTGTGAGCCAGATCTTTTAATGCTAGATGAACCTACCAATCACTTAGATTTTGAAGCGATGATATGGCTGGAGAATTATCTTATGCGCTACAGTAAAACGCTGATAATTATAAGTCATGACAGAGACATACTTAACAAAACCGTGAACCAAATAATTCATCTAAATAATAAAAATCTAGAAAGCTACACTGGAAATTATGATCAGTTTGAGCGTATGCGCGCTGAAAAATTAATGAACCAACAGGCTTTGCATGAAAAGCAGGTAGCGCAACAAGCTAAGATGATGAAATTTGTCGACCGCTTCCGTGCATCTGCGAGTAAGGCTAAGCAAGCTCAAAGTAGACTTAAGGCTATAGAAAAAATGGATATTGTGGATGCAGTAATTGCAGAGCGCGTTTCAGCATTTATTTTTCCTCAGCCAGAGGAACTTTACTCACCTCTTATTACTTTAGAAAATGTAGATGTTGGTTATGAAGAAGGCAAACCAATACTACATAAGCTTAATTTGCGTATTGATATGGATGACCGCATAGCCCTACTCGGCGCTAACGGTAACGGTAAATCTACTCTGGTAAAACTTTTATCTGATCGATTAAAGCCCCTTGCAGGCGAAATTAATAAGCCTAGTAAGCTTAAAGTTGGTTATTTTTCTCAGCATCAAACAGAAGAGCTAGATATAAGCTTAACGCCATACCAAATAATGTTTGCCGCAATGAAAGATCAGCCAGAACCAAAAGTTAGAGGCGCACTTGGAAAATTTGGTTTTGATAAAACTAAGGCGGATACAGTAGTTAGAGATCTTTCTGGTGGTGAAAAATCTAGATTGCTTCTTTCTTTGATGAGCTTTGATGCTCCGCATATTATGTTAATTGACGAACCTACTAACCACCTGGATATTGATGCGCGTGAAGCCTTGATCCAAGCTTTAAACAACTATAGTGGTGCAGTTATTTTAGTAAGTCACGACCCTCACTTGGTGGAATGTGTAGCTGACAGGCTTTGGTTGGTTGCAGGCGGTGGGTGCAGACCATATGATGGCGATGTGGAAGCATATCGCGAATTGGTAATTTCTCAGCGCAGAAAGGAGCGAGCAGACGCAAAACAATCTACACGCAAAAATAAGGAAGAAAGGAAAAAGGAGAAGGCATCTCCGCTTGTGAAAGAAGCAAAGCAATTAGAGAAAAAGGTTGCAGACCTAACCCAGCGGCGTGAGGCTATAGAAAACGAAATTGCAAGTCTTTCTGTAAGCAGTAATAAATCTTATAACCCACAATTAAAAGACTTGAATATATCTTTATCACGCCTAAATGAAGACCTACAAAATGCAGAAAAAGAGTGGATTAAAATTGTGGATCTGATTGAAGCTGAGGGTAACGCTTAAGGTTATATACTCCATTAATTTGAAAAATTGGAGCGCCACAGCTACAATTGCTGCTATAGCGCTATAGAAGTTTGCTTTTCCTCATTCTCCATCTTTATGGCCCCATCATAAAAACCTGGTTGAATGGTATGTTCCTCTCTATGATCCACTATTAGAAAGCCTCTACCATTTTGATTAGCTTCTTTTTTTATAAGCGACATGGATATAGCAATGTTCTTAACACCCATTTCTGCAAAAGGTTCATCCAAAATTACCAAATCTTTGCCGCTTACAATTGCAGAGATTAACTTTACTGCCCGTTTTTGGCCACCAGATAAATCATCAGTTATAGTCTTATCATTTATTTCCCTGCCTTGAAATAATGTTGGAAACTTGGTAAATAAAGCTTTTATTTTTTTTAATTTATCTGGTTCTATTTCTTCAGCACCAGCAATATCCTGAAATAATGTAAAACCTGGTATTGGCGTGTAGTTCTGCATAGATATATGTAATGAGTCAGTTCTATTTACACACCCTTCTTTTATGTTATCCCCTAAAAGTATGCTGGTAATTAAAGTACTTTTACCAACGGCATTATCCCCTTTTAAGCGTATAATTTCTCTGGGTTTAATAACACTTTTTAAAATTTTTGGGGTGGTTGGTTTTTCTAAGCCTGGCACTTGTAAAACAAAATCTTCGGAAAGCTCTAAAAGCTTACCTTCATCTGCTATTATAACTTTTTCACTAGCTTCCTTAGAAAGCCTCTTAGCGTCAGATACACGCTCCATTAATTCGTTTAAATTATCTACATTTTCCCGAAATGTCCACCAATCTGATAAAGTATAGGATAAATCGTTTAAAAGCCTGGTTATAGTAGCTGAAGCACTTATTATAGGGACAAAGTGATCTTTGTAATTTAAAGCAGTATTGCTTAAAATAGCGCTACCAACCGTTATATTAAAAACATAATCCTTTGAGCTTTCAAAAAATTCCGTTAATAATTGTTTAAAATAGAATATACCAGTGCCATTTATTAAGGAACGACGATTTTCATCTTTTAAATAATTTTGTAGCCTATAAGTTATAGCAGCAGCTGCATTGCGAGACAATATGTCTTTTGAATTGCTCAATAAATAATCCTTTAGTCTATGTAAATCATACTCACGGCTTGGATTATCAAACGCTGTTGAAAATTTGTATAATGCTTTGTCAAAAGCTAATTTAGTTAATACTGAAATCGCCACAAAACTTATAAGCCCATACCTGAAATTAAAAGGTGAAGGTAAAAATTCAGTAATCGCCCCTGCTATATTATGCAATGAGATCAAGCAGCTACCCAATTGATAGAGCCGGAACGGCAGTGCTATGCTTCTATTTACACTCAAAATAATATCACCAGTTTTATCAATTAGTGCTAAAATATTTTCTGGCTGTGCATTTTTGTTCTCAGCATTTTCCGGTCCTTTATATTTTTCTTTGCCCAAAAAATGACAAGTCGATGCTTCGGAATAAATTGAATTGGAAATTCCATTAGGAAGCAAATTAGAGATTGATTCGGTTAAAATAGAATCTATGCTAGGTTTAACAAAATTCAGAACAGATCTTTTTACTCGAAACCAAAATGCATTAGAGACCAAATCATGAAAACCTGCCGAGACATTACCCTCTAAAGCTTTCCTAGGAGCATCAGTTATTTTGTACTGTTCATCCCAATCACTATCTATTTCTAAAAATTTACTTAAATAATTAGAAAACAAAAGGTTAAATCCTACCAAGAAAATTGGGTTAAAGCCATTAACTCCATAAGGGTTAAATATAGAAGTTAACATAAAAGCACTGCGTGGAGATATCCCAAGAAAACGCTTCATAAATACATTAACATTGCTGTTGCTTGAAAACCTACTTAACATAATACACCCTCAATGCTTCAGCATATTATATAAGAAAACCGCTATAAAAGCAATAAAAAGGCAATATATTGAATTTTATATATAATCTCAGTAAAAATAAGGTAAATTGGCGTCACTCTATAATCCAAGGCTCGCCAACTTTTAACATCTTAAAGTTTTGAGGGCTTATATCACTTTCCTCTAAAGCCTTAGTAAAATCGCTGTGCTGCTGCTCAATGCTTTCGTCACTAAGCTGGAACACGCCATGGTGTATAGCAAGGCCGTATTCTGCATTAATTGCTCTAAATGCACGCATTGCATCATCTGGGTTATTGTGAACCATCATCATAAGATCTCTAGGCTCGTAAGTACCAACTGGAATTAAGGCTAGCTTTATATCCACAAATTTATCCCTAATCGCCTCATAAACCGCCCCGGAACCATAGCCGCTGTCGCCTGCAAAATATATATTACCAGCACTGGTTTCCACAACAAAGCTAGACCATAATGCTTTATTTCTATCTAGCATAAACCTAGATGACCAATGCAGCGCAGGCATAACATTAATAACCAAGGAATCAAATTCTATAGATTTAAACCAATCCAAAACCTCGACATTTGCATTACTTGCAAATGATTTTATTATCGCATCATTCCCAAGCGGGGTAATAAACTTTGGGTTATCTCGGGCAACCAATTTTTTGATAGTATCTCTATCCATGTGATCATAATGATTATGGCTTATTAAAACTAAGTCAATCTTTGGTAAATCCTCAAATTTCACTCCGGGGTCAATAACTCTTTTAGGTCCTATCCCAAATGGCCCTGCTCTATTAGACCACATAGGGTCTGTCAAAATATTAATACCATTAACCTGTAGCAAAACAGTTGCATGCCCCACATAAGAAGCTCTAATGCCACCATCAAATGCAGGCGGTGGCACATCATGACTTTCTACCTCAATATGCTCTGGCCAAGGTGCTGGATTTCTATTCAGGCACCACTTTAAAAACTTTGAAAACCTGTTCTTAACTTTATCATATGGATTGAAGAACGTTCCTCCGTCAAAGTGATCTGTCTTTTCACCTTGATAATATGTTACAGAATCTAAATGCCAATATCCCGCAGTAAGAATAATAGATAAAAATAGAAACACAAAAGCAGTAATCTTCATATATACCTCTCGTAAATTCAGAGTTGGCAAAAGTATAGATAACAGGAAATTTGGAAAAGTGGGAGGAGCAGCAATTTGAGCACCGTAAGCCTATATTATTAATAGGTGCGGACGCGGAGAAATTAGCTGCGACGCCCCAATTTTTCAAATTAACGGAGTATACTTATCATTCTCCTTGAGCTAATGTAAAACCTATTGCATCACCATAAGTATATAAACTATTAGTAGCAGCTATATCTAAGCCTGTTTTCACTATAGTTGTGAATAAATCGCTTACCATTTGGTGCGTAACCCCAGTATCTGTAAAGCCAATAAAGCGGCAATTCACCACTTCTAGCTTAGATTTTTTAGCATCTGAATCTGGCCAGATTTTTAATCCCCTTTGGGAAATTAAGTGCAATTTAAAATCTTTATGAGCATCTTTGAGCATAATCGCCAAGTTTTCTAGCTCTTTACCCGTTGCATCAATCATAAAATCAACCCCTATCAACTTTTTAGGGCTAGTATCTTCTTTGAGCGCTTTAGGGGTGGCTTTACTAGCTTTCTCACCTTTATATTCATATTTCTTAAGTTTAAATGGCTCTTTGCCTAAATTTTTAATAACAGCATTTGCAAATTCTTTAGTACCAACCTTTTGCTTACTTACCCCTTCTCTATAGATATCACCTGTGTGTATACCGTCTTCAATGGTTTTGAGCCAAGCATTTTTTACCTTAACTGCTATATCGTGTTGCCCGATGTATTCTAGCATTAATACTGCACCATTTAGAAGGCCCGAAGGATTAGCTATTCCCTTGCCAGCTATGTCTGGAGCTGACCCATGAACGGCTTCGAACATTCCACAATCTTCGCCAATATTGGAGCTACCAGCAAGGCCTACAGATCCAGAAACTTCAGCTGCGATATCAGATATAATATCTCCATATAAGTTAAGCGTAACCACAACATCGAAATCAGATGGTCTAGATGCAATCCTAGCAGATCCAATATCCACTATAATTGAATTACTAATAATATCTGGATACTCTTCAGCTATTGCTTTAAATGTCTCATGGAACATACCATCTGCAATTTTCATGATATTATCTTTTACCATGCAGGTAACTTTTTTACGCCCATTGTTGCGCGCATATTCAAATGCATATCGAATTATTTTTTCTGAACCCGCTTTAGTGATCATCTTATGAGAAATCGCCGTATTTATACCTGGCTTATATTCTATGCCTGCATATAGATCTTCTTCATTTTCTCTACATATCACCATATCCATTTTAGTATCCGCACCATCTACAAATGGGAAAAATGAAACACACGGCCTAACATTAGCATAAAGCCCCAATGCTTTTCTAAAAGTAACGTTGAGGCTTTTATATCCTTTTCCCTGTGGTGTGGTAATTGGGGCTTTTAGCAAAACCTTATGCTTATAAATTTTATCCCATGCATCAGGGGAAATACCAGATAGCTGACCTTTAGCATATAGCTTCTCTCCTATCTCTATGGTTTCTATGTTAATTCTAGCCCCAGCTTCTTTAAGTATATTTAAAGTTGCCTCCATTATTTCCGGGCCTATACCATCACCATATGCAACCACTACACTTTGAAAGTTATTCATCATCTCAACCAAAAAGTTACAACTGTTTAAATGTGACTAATAATCAAGAGAATATCAAGGAAATTTAATATCTTCATCCAACGTTACTGCTCGCTGAGCAAAAATTTAACATGATAAAATTAAATAACACATCTATAAACACACAGGCATAAAGCTTAATATTTATGTAACATATGCATGTTATAATTACCCAAAATGTTTATTGATATATAAATAATGACCGCTGTATTTAAAGTTGCCACACCATTTAACCAAGTAGATGATCTTATGCCACACTATAAAGATGCTATGCCTGGGCTTTGCTGTGGCTTAGTTATCGAGTATGCTAGGCACCATTTTAGTCATAACATGAAAGGCACTCCAGCATATTTTATGGAGAAATTAAAAGCTAATACCGTTAACCCTTCTGCAAATTTTCTAGAGCGAGTCAAGGGGTATAATGATAGCACTTATTTTCTCGGCGACAAGATTTATAGAACTAACGACGAATTACTGGAATTGTTACACGATAATAATACTGTGGATGATACAATACTCATTTTAGGTCTTACATGTATCGGCATGAACGCTTGTGACCATGCTATAGCCATTAAAATTGAGCATAAAGAGAACTGCACCTCCTATAAGATTTTTGATCCTACTTATGGTGAAAGCATAGAGTATACTTCAAAGCAAGATTGCCATGATGCACTAGCTAATTTGAAATCAATTTACTTGATGTTATCGGGATGCAAAAATCTTTCTATTATGGTATTAGATCATATTGATATCCTGCATGACCTCTCTATCATCTCTATGGATGGAACCTACACGAAAAATAGTAAATATGCATATCGACTTACAGATGCCATTATAAATAAAGACCTAGCAAAAGTCCATGGCGAGCTTGGAGCCAACACCAAGATTGACTACAAATTGGTTTCTTTCCCTTTTGCCATTGATAAGAAAGGTTATACTCTTACTCCAAAGAATATTATAGATTTAGCTATCCTGAAGTTAGATGAGTCGGATTTAATAAAATTAATAAATATCAATACTCAAATGGATCTAGAAAAATCTTTAGTTTCAACACTGGTGCATCTTGCATTTACTAAAAAAGATACGCCAGCTGTACTTGATGCTTTAATAGCAAAGTTGCCTTTAGAAAACTATGAATGCAGAAAAATTTTAGAGGATTATAAAGAGCAACATGCTTATGAAACACCAAAAGATGCGCTACCAACATCAATGAAGAAATGGCTTTTAAACGAGTATATAAAAGAACAAAATGACTTTCTGAACAAAGTCTTTTCTTCTTTTAGCGATACAGATATTGACCACCAACACATTTATGTAACGGAAGAAGGCGAGCTTGTGCAAGATACATCGGTAATAGATCTCTGTATAATAACTTAAAGGCATAGTTAGCGGGCTATAAAATTGCATTTATAAAAAATGAAGATCGATGCTACCGGGGCAAGCTCTTGTATAGTCTTCTATATTAAATTGCTCTTGTCATTGCAAAGGATGCAGCGGCTGTAGCAATCCAGATTTTTTCTAGTTTTTTTGGAGGGGGGGATGCCATCTGCCTTAATTTAGCTTTGAAGCGAGGGTGGCAAAATGGGCCAAAAAATCTTTAGCAACATAGGCAGCATCCAGGATCACTTTAAATAAATCTTAATATTTTTATAATATATATATGATAAAATTATCAAAATTAGTTATTGGATATATAAAATGATCGCTGTATTTAAAGTTGCCACACCATTTAACCAAGCAGATGGTCTCATGATACACTATGAAAATAGTAATGGGCTTTGCAATGGCTTGGTTCTAGAGTATGCGCGGCATCATTTGATTCATCAAATGAAAGGCACCCCAACATATTTTATGAAGAAATTAAAAGCTAATACCATTAACCCTTCTGCAAATTTTCTAGAGCGAGTCAAGGGGTATAATGATAGCACTTATTTTCTCGGCGACAAGGTTTATAGAGCGGATGATGAACTGCTTAAATTATTAGATGACCATACCACCTCTGAAAATAGGGTGTTGAAAATAGGTTTTTCAGCGATTAGCACTACCATCACCAATGCTCATGCTATAGCCCTTAAAATTGAACACAAGGAGAGTTACATATCCTACACAATATTTGACCCTAATTTTGGTGAGAGCATAGAGTACACTGCAAAGCAAGATTGTGCTGCAGCCTTAACTCATTTGAAGAAGGCTTACTTAATAGCATGGGGTTGTGAAAACCTTTCTGTTACAGCCTTGGATCTTAGCGATATCCTACATGAACTTTCTATCATCCCTATGGATAGAAACTACACAAAAAATAGTAAATATGGCTATCAGCTTATAGAAGCCATTATAAATAAAGATCTAGCAAAAGTTCATGGCGAGCTTGGTGCTAAAACCAAGATTGATTACAAATCAGCTCATTTTAATACTACTACCATTGATAATGAAAATTATATTTTCTCCCCGAAGAATATTATAGATTTAGCCATTCTAGAGTTGGATGAGCCAGATTTAATAAAATTAATAAATATCAATACTCAAATAGATTTAGAAAAATCTTTAGTTTCAACTTTGGTGCATCTTGCAATGACTGATAAGGACACGCCGGCTGTGCTTGATGCTTTAATCGCAAAATTGCCTTTAGAAAACTATGAATGCAGAAAAGTTTTAGAGGTTTACAAAGCGGAAAGCACTAACCCAGGCCATGATGAAATGTCAGAACCCACTCCAACAGAGAAATGGCTTATGAATGAATATTTAAAAGAAGTAAACAGCTTTATAAATAAAGATATTTCTCTTTATAGCGATACAGACATTGATTATAAACATCTTTATGTAACAGAAGAAGGAGAGCTTGTTGAAGATAGATCGGTAATAGACCTATATAGTTACAGTCATAGCTAGTACTATTTTCAGAAAATAGTACTAGCAAACCGGATTAATACACCGCACAGGAAATAAGGTTCCTTATATTTGATTTACCTTGCTATCACCTTCTTTAGAAGGAAAAAAGTTACGTATGTCTGTCTGTACTTTCCCTCCCCCAGGTTTTGCAACACCAGTAAGGCCTTGAGTAGCTTTACGAGCTTCTTCGCTCTGTGCGACCTGCGCGATAGTTTGAGTAGGAGTTTTTGGACTAGGCGTAGTAGTTTGAGTGGGGCTAGTATTTGGGCTAGGCGTAGTAGTTTGATTAAGGTTAGGCGCCGGAGGTGGAGATGCGGGTAAATTGGAGCTAGCAGAAGGAGGAGCTGACGCTTTAACAAAATCTTTAAATATATCTGAGTTATTTTCAACGAAACTTCGCGCTCCACGGTCAATTCCTGTTAAACCAAGACCATCATCAAGGTCCTTTTTCACTGCCTTAACCATAGATTCATATTTATTTTCAAAAGGCTTAATCTCTGATGCTTTCTGCTCTGCTGGGCTCCAAATAAACTTTGTAGCCGAAAACGGTTTATATCCAAACAACCCATCGAAAGCTTCAGTAAATTTCTCTCCTGTAATTAAACTTTTTGCTAAAGCTACTATGGATAGTGCAGAACTCGCTAAAGTTTCTAAGGGTGCGAAAACGAGGGTTCCTACAATCTTCCCTAAAAATTTCACTGTTTCATTGTTTTTAAGAACTTCGCCCGCATAAATAAGGACGTAGACAGCAGCCGAAGCTAAAGCAAATGGAGCTAGCCCTGGTATCAGCAAAAATACCATAGCAGCCATACCAGAACACCATTTAGCAGTTTTTGTTTTATCTTCAAGGATCTTATGCATAATATTCCCAGGAGCTCTCATAATGGCAGCGGGAATATAGGTAAAAGCTCTAGAGGCCTTATGCACAAGATATTCACCTGGAGCATCTCTAAAACCTAGGTCTTCTTTTCTTTGAAAGTTTAATCCATCAATTATTTGCTCTGCATTTATCGACTCATTTTGCCAGGCTTTTTCAGCATCCTTTCCATGGCGATCAAAAAGATGATTATTGCCTCTTACATCCTGGTTTCTTATGGAGCCAGTATTCATGTAAGCCTGCATAATCATATTTTTGCGCTCATTGTTAACATCCTCTTCCAGCCTCGCAATTGCTGTTTCTATATTATAGCCTTTTTTAAGAGCTCCATACTCATTATAATAATTATTATATAATTTATTAACTTTAGCTTGGAACATTTCATTTGCCGAAAGAACCGTTCTAGCATCACCTAAAGCACCCAAGGAAATAAGCATCCTCTCCTTTATCGCTTTCTTTTTACCATTTTCATCGCCTGATAATTTTTCCTGGGTTAAGAGATCACTATACCTAACTTCTTTGCTTGGTCTCAGCATAGTATCTTGTGCCCGCGGTTTTGCAGGTGCTTTTCTTTCCAAATCCTCCAATGAATCATCAACTAACTGCCCTGCTACGCTTTGCCACTGTGTAGTTTTAGGCGCACCTACCTCTACTCCCGCTTCTTGCTCATGTTCAGTTACTGACGCCTCAGCTACTTCTTCACCTATATCCTCTTGATTTGGCAATGCTTTTGCCTGCTTAAATGCTTCACGCTGCTCATCAACTTTTTCCCTATCCCATTGATCAACACCTTGAGTTGGAATTTCTAAACCACCAACCTCAACACTATTAATTTTATCTTTATCAATCCCCGTATAAAGCACTTGCACAACTGCTAAGTTATCTGCGCCCCCAAGTAAGCTAGTAAATTCTTGCTGGAATAATGTGTTTCTAATTTCAGGGCTTACGTTGTTTATTGAAATCTCAATGCCTTTTATATTTTTATTTTGAATTGCATTTCGAAAAATATCTTCATAATTAGGCTGCAATGTTTCTGCAATTTCTTCTACTGCTACTTTTTCAACATCTGCTTGGGCTCTCACTACCTCCTTATCTACTTCTGCTATAGGCTTAACTTCTTCAACTACAACCTCAGTCTCAGGCACTACAATCTCAGCCTCTGCCTTGTCCTCTTCAGCTATAGCCTGTTGCACAGGTTTAGCTTGCTCCTCGGGTTCCCTATCTTTCCCTTCCTCCTCTTCCTGCGAGCTTTCTAACCCCACTCCTTGCCCTGCTCTTCTTTGCTTTTCTAATTCCTCAAATCTTTCAAAGTTTATCCCTTCTAAACTTTTCTCAGTCATACCTAATTCCTTGGCTAAGAAAGAACGCTCTGATTCTCCAAGTGCATTAAATTTTTTTTCTAAATCTTGACGTGAGGCTTCAGGTCTGCCTTGCTCTATATATTCCCTGTACTTAGTCCGAAATTCCTTATCATTTCTAATAGTCTCTCTATACCCTCTTAATCGCATACCACAACCTCAATTCCATTTATTCACAATTATACTACAAGCCAGATTATTACACATTAATTAATAAAGCGTTAATAATCTGTCTTAACCATACTCTTCCAGGTTAGCTTTAAGGAATATAGAATAGAAAGCACATCTATACCCTCTTGAATAAGTGCACCCATTACTGGAGATATATACCCCAAAGAAGCAAAAGCCATACCTATTACACTAAGTGTCATTCCGCCCACAGCGCTAAGTAAAGCCACTTTACGCATGCTAGAGCTAATATGAATTAATTCATCTACTTTGGCCAAAGAGTTCTTCATAATTACAGCTCCTGCGGCTTCGGCTGTAGCATCACTATACTGCCCAAAAGCTATTCCTACAGTTGCAGCCATCAATGCTGGGGCATCGTTTATTCCATCTCCCATAAATAGTGTTGGAGCTTTTGCTACCTCCTGGCGCACTATCTCTAATTTCTGCTCTGGAGTTTGCGATGCTAACATCTCTTTAATACCAAGTGACTCTGCAAAGTGGGCAACTTCTGATTCACGATCTCCTGAAACTAGCATAATTTTATCAAACTGATGGGCTGGGCCTAAGTGCTTCACAAATGACTTACTATCTGTTCTTGGCTTATCTATAAACCGCATGATGGCAATATATTTTTTATCTCTGAGAACTATACATTCTAGTCCAGCAGAAACTTCCGGAAGGAGCTTAGATACCCCAGGATCTACCTCTAAAAGCTTTTTACGGCTAGTAATAACTAACTCACAGCCATAAATTATACCACTTAACCCTTCCCCCGGCCTTTCTGAAAGTTTGGATACCTCAAGAAGCTTTAATCCAGCTTTTTTTGCCGCAACTAGAATAGCTTCAGATAATGGATGCTTAGAATATCTCTCTAGGCTTGCTGCTTGCTGCAGTACTTCATCTTTATCAACTCCATCTAAAGTTATTATTTCAGTAAGCTCTGGCTTGCCATAAGTTAAGGTGCCTGTTTTATCAAAAATAGCAGTACGACATGTTGGCAAGCGCTCGAGCACCGTTGGATCTTTAATTATTATGTTATG
The DNA here is from genome assembly GCA_029266655.1 of Candidatus Midichloriaceae bacterium. Taxonomy (GTDB): domain Bacteria; phylum Pseudomonadota; class Alphaproteobacteria; order Rickettsiales; family Midichloriaceae; genus JAJTHY01. Next base: position 53,133 of record JAQSWL010000001.1, read on the forward strand.
CCGTGCAGCCATAGAAATTGCACTAATTATAGATATAGGAATAGATATAAGTAACGGGCAAGGCGTCGCTATTACTAAAACTGCCAAAAATCGCGTAGCGTCGCCCGAAAAATACCAAGAAGCAAAAGCCACCACTAAAGATAAAGGGGCAAAAAGAGCACCGAGCTGATCTCCTAACCTTCTGAGCTTAGGGCGCCTTTGCTCTGCTTCTTGCATAACTTTCATTATACTTGCATATCTGGAATCTGAAGCTAACTTTTCTGCCTTAACTAATAGCATAGATTCACCATTAATCGCACCAGATATAACAAACGCACCAGGCGCCTTAGAAATAAGATAAGGCTCACCCGTAAGGTAAGATTCATCCATTGCGCTGTTGCCAGAAATTACCACCGCATCCACTGGGCAAATTTCATGTGGATATATAGCGATTATATCGCCAGGCTTAATGTCATTAAGCGCTATATCCTCTATTAGATCACCATTTTTTCTATGTGCTTTTGCCGGCATCCTTTGGGCCAGCACCCCAAGGACCGAGGAAGCCTTGCGCATTGCATATTCTTCTAATGCTTGCCCACCAGATAGCATCAGTACCACCAAAGTTGCAGCTAAATATTCTTCTAGAAAAAGAGCAACTACAACAGCAATTGCAGCAAGCATATCTGCGCCAAAGTCTCCCTTTATTACTTTACCTATTATTTGAGCGCATAGGGGAAACCCACAAATTACAATTACAGCTATTAAGGGAAGATCGTTAGCTCTCACCATTGCAAAATTAGGCAATGAAAATGCTTCTAGAGCAAAATGCAATACAATAGAAAGTATTGTAGCGCCCACCACACCTGCTTGCCAATTATTAATTCGTTCAATTACCATCCAAAAACTTAATTTACTTTTCATACTGATGTTAATTGTATTTGCAAATCATAGCAACATCCTTACCACACTACATTGTATTTTTTATTATAAATAAAAACATAATTTATTTCATTGTTATTAAAAATTTAAGTTAATACTTGAATATTCTGTAATAATATGCGATTATTAGGGTCAGCAAATGCAAATTTCAATGGAGGAAATTATGCTAAATTATACACCATTACCATCATTAACTACAATATCGGAATCTTGGCTTGAGGAATTAGAGAGAGATTTACACAACGATCCTAAAGTTTTTAAACCTGTTGGAGTGTATTTAAACGAAGATTTAGAATTTAAATTTGGTATGAGTCAAGCAACTCAATTAAAATTAGCCACTGAAAACCCAGAAATAACCAAATATGAACTTTTCGGATGCAAATTTACCTACGATTCTTTGGGAGCCCTTAAGGAGTTTTTAAGCGGTAAAACCATAGAAGAACTAAATCTCACCAATACAAGCCTTACCAATACGGAGGTAAATTACTTATTTTCTGGAAGCGATATAAAAGTTGAAAAATGGCTAGGATTAGGAACAAATGATATTACAACAGAATCGATAAATGTATTGCTAGAAAATAAAGTTTTAGGCGAAGGTTGTCGAGTAGAAGTTGGATATACAAATATCTCACAAGATGATATGGGGGTTTTTCAAGAAGCAGGAATCAATGTAGGAGCCTTACTCATGCCCGAAGACGATGATTTATATGATAATTCATATGGCGATACTTTCCTTCAATTTGAGCTTGGACTTCATAAAGAAGAACAACCAGCGGATTAAATACTACTACCTACTAACCCTCAAGCGCATCATCGCTTGGGGGTTTTTTACCCCATATTGCTCTTAGGTTACTCGCAAACCAAGGAGACGTATAGATTAAGGTTTAGTATAAATAGTACTATAAGCACGCACAGCAGGCTTGGGTTGCTCTTGGTTTTCGATTAAATCATACTCAATGTTGTTTCTTTCAGCATATGATACCGCCTCTTCTTTAGAATCAAAATATAGCTTAATCTCCTGAGCATACATATCCGAACTACCAATCCACCCCATTATTGGCTCAATATAGCGGTCAGAGCTAATATACTCCAAAAGCCAACTTTTAGTTTTTCCTTTGCCAGATTGCATGGCACTTCTACATGGTTTATATATTTTTGCTCTAGACATACCCTTCTTCAGCTTGCGCATTACTTATGTATTTGTTACCATAAGTTTCAGAAAATTTCAAATACAAGGTTAGCCCTCATGTCTAAAAGTGAAATAAAAAATCTAAGTTTTGAGCAATCATTAAGCGAGCTTGAAAACATAGTACGTAAGTTAGAGTCTGGCTCTGCGGAGCTTGAATCTTCTATTGACCTATACTCAAGAGGCATAGCGCTCAAAGAACATTGTGAAAAGATTTTAGCTAATGCGAAACTCAAAGTGGAAAAAATTATCTCAAAAGATGGTGAAGCAGTTGCGACTGAAGCATTCAACCCTAGTTCAGAGACAAATATTTGACTTATAGCAACAATTGCGCAAAAATAGATTTATACCAAATCTCAAAATAAATTGAGATAGTAATGCCAGATTTTGGCAAAGTGCGAAGGGAAAAAGCAGTTGAATATTTTAATATTCATCAATTTTTTACCAAGTGAATTTGCCAAAAGATGAGCTTTAATGC
>JAQSWL010000083.1 GCA_029266655.1 Candidatus Midichloriaceae bacterium
GAACTGAATATGTCATCTCCTGCCACCTATACTTGATGCATTATCATAGCATAACACTCAACTTAAAACCATGACTCTTTTATGTGAACTTAGCTATAGTACAGCAGAGATTAAAAAAGATATTGTAATAGATGTCTTATAACCTGTGCTTATCAGGTAAAATATTGGATAACTCATAAATATAGTAAGGGCGGAAAATATTTTCATCATGTTAATATGCCCTATCAAGTCAGAAATATAACCTAATAGCGGGATCGACATCATGTATATTAATATAGCCAGAGCCACAGCTTTCTGTATGAAATTTATATCTATTCCTATTATTGCTGTTAAAAAGGCATTTTGGTAAACAAACTGCCCATAAAATAGTGTTCCCATTAACCCTCCTATTCCAATCAATGAAAAAAATGGCTTAATATCATTTTTAGTGATGAATGTTGAATGTGAGTGTTTGTTTTTGGAATTTAATAATATGCCGCCTTCTAAAATATTTCTTCTAATGTAAAATCCCGCCAAGGCGGTTAAACACCCGATAAAGAAAGGTATTCTCCAAGAATTTTCTGTAAAATAAAATGTTGTACAAAGGTGTACAACTATCATTCCCAAAAACCATCCAGATAATGCGATGCTAGTTGATATTGATGTATAGAAAGCTTTATGCCGCACATCTTGAAATTTTTCCGATATAAGTATTAGACTGCCAACAAATTCTCCCCCTACGGACATTCCTTGTAATATCCTGCATAAAGAGATTATTATAGGAGCTATAATGCCTATTTTATCATATGTAGGTAGACATCCTATGGTTAAAGTTAAAACTGACATTGCAAATAGTGAAACTTCCAGAGATTTTTTTCTACTTATCTTATCACCTATGTAACCGTATAAAGCACCTCCCAAAGGTCTAGCAAGAAACCCCAAAAAGAAAACTGTAAAAGCTGAGATATGCGCTATGATTGGATCATTGTTCGGAAAAAAAGCTTTTGAGATTTCGGTGATTAGAAATGAACAAATCGCATAATCATAAAATTCCATAGCGCTGCCAATTGACACTGCTAATAGTATTCTTGAGTTTTTTTTCAATATAGCCCTCATATAGAATTTGTTGCTTTTCTTAAGGTATCTGCATTCAAATTAAAATCTTTTGGCCGCGATCAAGCCCTTTTAGTGATTAAATTGATATTAGTTAAATGATATTGACATTTTGTTAAGTTATTTTAAGAATTGTTTATAATATGTAAACAAAAATTTATTATGATTTATAAAAAAGTGGTAGAGGAGTTTATTGATGAACTGTGGAACAAAAGGCAAGAAGATGTCCATAAAGTTCATCAACTAATTGGTGAGAAGGTAATTATTACAAGCCCTTTAAAGAAAACAATTGGTAGCGCTTCATTAGAGAGTATTAACAATAAATGGCTCATGGGTTTTCCAAACCTTAAGGTGCGGAATGTAAAGTTAATTTCTGAAGGGAGTAAAGTGGTGGCAATCTGGGATGGATCAGGTAACCAATTGGGTGATTTTAACGGAGTGGAGGGCACTGGGAAGGAAGTTTCTTATAGGGGTATGACATTTTTTGAGTTCTTTGACAACAAGGTTGTAAATTATGAATGTGTAATAAATATGCTGGATGTTTATGAGCAACTTGGTTTTTTTCTTAATAAGGAAAAATATAAAAATCAAGGTATTATCAAGATTAATTACATTACTTTGCTTGAGGAGATGAAGAAAATTTATTCTATGTTGAGTATTAGGGAAATAGAATGTTTATCATGTTTAGTAAATGGCAAAACTGCAAAAGAAACAGCTAGAATACTTGATATTTCTCATAGAACTGTAGAAAAATACATTGGAGCTTCAATGTTGAAATTGAGCATGCGTAATAAAAATGAGATCATTGATGGAGTTTATCAGAATGGAACTATTTTTATGCTACGTGATTTATATGATCTAATAATTATTGGGAAGAAGATTAAAACCTAATGGCTAGCAAAGATATAAATGCTTAATTTACTCATGCCTAGGTAATTATTACCTAAGTATTTATGATGACTTACATTAATACCCAAGCTGTAATATACTTCTGTTTTCAGCTAGTATGCCTTGAGCAGCCTTTCTGTATTTTGCGCATACGCTGTCAGATTTAAATAGATCAATTCTAGGGGATTTATGAAGGATAATACCAAAGTCAAAGAGTACAAATTAATCTGTAAAAATGGATATATTAAACTAAATGCAAGCCAGTTGATACATAAATTAAAGTCAAATAATATATACGAGTCACAAGAAATTGAGTACCTTCGTAGATGTAACCAAATCTTAAATTCATGTGAGCATATTATCTCAAATAGCATACAAATAACCGAGAGTATTTGTGATGAGCTAATGGAATTTTTTAACTCTAATCGACGAAATGACTGATACTAAATTTCAATTTATTTTGAGATTTGGCATCAGTGGCTTAATCTTAGCATAAATCAAGCGTATTTACAGGGATAAAAGAAGTGTTTGTAAAAAAATGTTAGTTTTTTTGCTATAAATGATTTACAAGTATTGTTAATTGAGTTAAAATTGCATCAATAACAGTGTTTTATTACATATATGTCAAAAGAATTAAAACCGTCAATTTTAGTAGTGGAAGATGAAGAGTCTATTGCCTCTATTATAAAATATAATTTAAAAAGAGAAGGCTACATAATCTTAAGCAGCCAAGATGGCTTGGATGCAGTTAATGTTGTTAAAGCTCACAAGCCTGACCTAATCCTCTTGGACTGGATGTTGCCAGGAATTTCCGGTATTGAAGTATGCCGTATTATACGCTCTACACCAGAAGTATCTAATATTCCCATTATCATGATCTCTGCGAGAGGTGAGGAAGTAGATAAAATTACTGGCCTTGAAAAAGGTGCGGATGATTACATAGCTAAGCCATTTTCTCCTCCAGAATTAATTGCTCGTATTAAAGCCGTTTTAAGGCGTATACGCCCTGCATTTAGCAGCAAATCATTAGAATTTAGAGACGTGAAATTAGATCTAGCTAGCCATTCGGTAATCAGAAATGGTTCTGAGATAAAACTTTCTCCGATTGAATTTAAAATTTTACAAATTCTTATGGAGAATCCTGGTAGAGTTTATTCTAGAGAAGCGCTTATGGATAAGATCTGGGGTACAGATGTATTTGTGGGTTCGCGCACCGTAGATGTTCATATAACTCGCCTTCGTAAAAGCTTGCTTGACGTAAGCTCGGATGAGGTAGATATTATTAAGACTATCAGACTTGGTGGGTACACACTTAAAGCAGAAGAAGGAAGCAAATAATAATCTCCCTCAAGTTTGGTAAAGGGATTATATAGCTAAGCCTTTATAATTTGACTACGCGTTGCTCGATCACTCATGTAGGTTTTACTACATTTCGTTCCTCGCTCCTATATTCAAATTAAAATGCTTGGTTTTACTACATTTCGTTCCTCGCTCCTATATTCAAATTAAAATGCTTTAGCTATAGCGTAATCCCTTAAAACAAACATCCAAGTAGGAGTTATTTTGTCTTGTGGAGAGTAATTTAAGGTTAATTATAAGGCCGCTTACCGTTATAATAAGTGTATTTCTAATAAGCTGCTTATCTTTTTTGGCTATTCTAACATGGGATGGCGCGGATGCAGTAGCCATATTTTTTAGCTATTTATTAAGTTTTGGTCTTGCCTGCATTGTGAATATTATAATGCTTAGGCATTTTGCTTTGAAGATTAAAAGAAGCGAAGATGACATAGCGGCCTTAAATGAGATCGCAAATATCGATGGCAATGTTTTATGCTTTGTTGACAATAATTTAAATTGTTTCAATTTTCAGCCGGCTATTCAAGAGCTTTCTGAAAGCAGGGAGCTTGCATCATTTCTTACAAGCCTTGATATAGGTGATTTAGAAATAGCTCAAATAGAGGGGTTTATTAAACATAAGCCTCAAAATATTAGCGGTGAAAGATTAATAAGGCACATGGATGCATTGTATGTGACCGATGTAACACATAACCGTAAAAATTACGATTTGATTATAAAGCCACTTCAAAGTTCTTCGGGTATACATTGTATAAAAATTAGGCAAAGCTTCATCAGTAGCAATAAGCTGTTTTATGATCAGTTGCCAATAGGGTATTTTGAGTTAGATAAGCATGGCTTCATTTCTAAAGCAAATATTCAATTTGCAAATGGGATGGGATATAAGCTTTCTGAACTTTTCGAAACCTCTGTAGCCCTCAAAGATTTAATAATTAATGAAAGTAATGACAATATTAAAAATGAAATAACAGAAGGTGCATACGCGCAAAGGTTTGTTGCCATTCGTACCAAGCATAATGATATTGCTAACTTCCTATTAATCACAATTAATGAGAGTAATGAAGGTAAATCTCCTAAAAAATCATATGGATTTCTGATACGCCTTAGGCAGAAAGAAGTTAATTATTTTACTGATCATCTTGAGAAATACTGGGTTGATTACAGCTGGAGGTGTTTTTTTGAGAAGTCACCTTATCCAGTTTGCATATTAGATGATGTGGGTAAAATTCTAAGGATGAATCAAGCCTTTGTGGATCTAACAGACAAGAAGAGAACTGTGGGCTCTAATTTTTCCGATTTATTTATTAGTGACCATGTGGATGAGATCAACCAAAATATTAAAGATTTGGCTTCCGGGGTTTCCGAGGGTAATAGCGACTTAATAATGCATTTAAAAAGCTCGCCCAAAGTATTTGAAGTTTTCTTGGGCAAGATATTAAATCTAGATGGTAAATTCCATGGCATAATTGCTAGGATTTTGGATATTACACAGCAAAATCAGCTTGAGGAAAATTTAGCCCATGCACAAAGAATGCAGACCATGGGGCAGTTAGTGGGATCAGTTGCACATGATTTTAATAACATATTAACAGCTATCTCTGGTTTTTGTGACTTGTTGCTGTTACGACATGGCATGGGAGACCCTTCTTTCCTAAACATTATGCAAATAAAGCAAAGTGCTGACCGAGCTACTAATTTAGTTAATCGTCTACTAGCTTTTTCTCGTAAGCAAACATTAAAGCCAAGAGTGGTGAGCCCAATAGATTTATTTAGTGAATTTACACCGTTAATTCATAGACTTATAGGGACACGTATAAAATTTGTTCAGCAGATAGATCCAAATATTTGGCATATTAAAGTTGATATAGTGCAAATGGAGCAGGTTATTTTAAATCTGGTTGTGAATGCACAACAGGCTATGGGTAATGCAGGTGAATTATTGATCTCAGTGGAAAACTTTGTTTTAACGCAAAATACCAGGTTGCATGGTTATTCATCGCCTCCTGGTGAGAAAAAGCCAGCTATGGGTGAATATGTTATGGTGTTGGTGGAAGATAATGGATGTGGAATTCCTAAAGAAAATCTTAAGAGTATATTTGAACCTTTTTACTCCACTAAATCAGATATGTCTGGCACTGGACTCGGCCTTGCGACCGTTTATGGTGTTATTCACCAATCTGATGCATATATATTTGTAAAAAGCAAAGTAGGTAAAGGAACTAAATTTTTAATTTTATTCCCTAGATGTTATCCTCAAGAGGAGATTATTCAACCGCAAAAAATATCTAGCAAGACCAATTATATTGCAAGTGATGTAATGGGTAGCGGAGTTATTGTTTTAGTAGAAGATGAAGACGCAATTAGAATTTTTGCTAAGAATGTGTTAACCAATAAAGGGTACACAGTAATTGATTTTTCCTCAGCGAAAGAAGCTTTGGAACAAATACTTGCGGGTAATACACAATTTGATCTTTTGCTAACAGATGTGTTGATGCCGGAAATGAGCGGCCCAAGTCTTGTAACTAAGCTTAAAGAGGTGATGCCTAAAATTAAAGTTATTTTCATCTCTGGTTATGCAGAAGAAGCATTTACTGAAGAGTATGGCAATAACAGAGATTTTAATTTTATGGCCAAGCCATTTTCGTTAAAGCAGCTGTTGATTGTTGTGAAAGAAGTTATGATGTCTTAAAATTTCAGGTATCTCCGCTTGAAAGTTTTTTATTTAGTATTATCTTCATTGAAAATTATTTAAATCCCCGGTATCGCAATGGCTAACGCAGCTGCAGTTATTTTGAAAAAATTACAAGATGAATCAATAAAATTTATATCATTTTGCTTTTCTGACATAGATGGGAGATTCCACCGTATTACTTATTACTCTGACGCTGTTGACGAAAAATTGCTAACCAACGGCATTGGTTTTGATGCTTCTTCGATTGGGGGTTGGAAGGAAATACATCATTCTGACGCTATTTTAAAGCCAGACCTTTCTACTGCTTTTATGGATCCTTTCGCTAATGAAATCTGTTTATGCATAATATGTGATGTGGTTGATGTGGAAACTGGTTCTAATTATAATCGAGATCCCAGATCTATAGCGATAAATGCAGAATCTTATGCTAGATCACTAAAAATTGCTGATGAAATATTTGTTGGGCCTGAAATGGAATTCTTCATTTTTGATGATGTCAAATTTGGGAAGTCTCCAGAGCATTGTTTCTATCATATTGATGCTGAAGAATTGCCACATAATTCGGCAAGTAATATAGATGGCGTACCAAACCTAGGGCATAGAACAGATTTTAAAGGTGGTTATTTTCCTGCGCAACCTTTTGATAAGACATTTGATATTAGGGCAGAGATGACTAAAGCCCTAGAAAGCGTTGATGTATCCCCACTTCTTCATCATCACGAGGTTGCAGCAAGCCAAGCCGAGATAGGATTTAAATATAGCACATTATTGCGTAGCGCAGATAATACACAGAAATTCAAGTATGTTGTGAAAAACGTTGCAAATAGTTTTGGCAAGACTGTAACCTTTATGCCAAAGCCAATTTTCAGTGACAATGGCTCGGGAATGCACACGCATATCTCACTTTGGAAGAATGGAGCGAACTTGTTGTATGATAAGGGAGGATATGCAGAACTATCCGAAGTTTGTCTGTACTTTATTGGTGGCATTATTAAGCATGCGAAAAGCTTGAATGCTTTTACTAATCCTACTACCAATAGCTATAAGCGGTTGGTTCCTGGGTTTGAGGCTCCGGTAAACCTTGCTTATTCAGAAAGAAACCGTTCTGCAGCTATACGTATCCCATATTCTACGGAGTCGGCTGCTAAGCGAATTGAAATAAGATTCCCAGATCCATCTTGTAATCCATACCTTTCATTTGCTGCGATAATGATGGCGGGACTAGATGGTATTAAAAATAAAATTCATCCAGGAAAAGCTATTGATAAAGATTTATATCACCTGAACCCAAGTGATGGGATTATTGTGCAATCGGTTTGCGGATCTCTTAGAGAGTCATTGCAGAATCTAAGTGAAGACAGAGATTTCTTGCTAGGGGGTGATGTATTTACCAATGATTTTATTGATAACTATATTCAATTAAAAATGAAAGAAGTTATAGAGCTAGAGCGCACACCGCATCCAGTTGAGTTTAAAATGTATTACTCTTGTTAACTTAACGTGAGTTATGGATAAAAGGTTGTAAAGAAGCAGGCTAAGTAATAGAAATATCTTTGCAACAAAACTTTCAAAACTTAGCCATGAAACAATAT
>JAQSWL010000084.1 GCA_029266655.1 Candidatus Midichloriaceae bacterium
TCATGGTCATGATAATTTCAAAATTTCTGAGTTTTGAAACTCCTAATCTGCTTTGCAAGCGTTTACCAAACTACCGGCTTAAGCCGGTAGTAGTTGATATTTCTTAGCACTTTCAACACTTATGGCTTGCCCCGGTAGCGCCAGCCCTTGTTTTTATGTTTTGCTTTTTATAATGCCTATGCCACAACATCTGCCCATAAACTTTTATTATGCTCCATGCTCTTTTTATGACGTTTTAGCTATAAATCGAAATATCACTCCATCAACCCATTCCAAATCCGTTTTTTCAAGCTTTGAGTAACGGTTCGTATCTTTATATTATTTTCCTTAAGCCACACAAATGTATTGCCCTGGTCTTTTAAGGATTGAAGATTTAATTTTTCTTCGCAGTCAGTTTTAAAGCCGGTTAAATTTGCGATAAAATCAAACTCACAGCTCTTTGGGCTTCCGCTCATCAGTATTAAAATGCGCTTGCCATCTTTTTCAAAGGCACAAGATTCTTTAGAGCAATTTTCTAAGCTTTTAATTGTAGAAGCAGTTTGTATATCAAATGTTTGCTCCCAAGTTTTTCTTACAAACCTGGCGCTGACTTTATTAGAAAAATAATATTTATCATCTATCTTAATCGCAAACAACTTGCCCCGTGAATCAAACATTAAATCGGGAGTTGGTGATTTAAATATCTGTATATTTGTGAGTGATCCAATTATAATCAAAGGAATTCCTAAAAGCCTAAGCTGTGTAGTCATCATACAAAGCATAGCGCCCCCTAAGGCGATAAGACTGATTCCCCCAGCGCTATAGCTTGCTATCCTTAGAGATGCCTCAGGCAATATGCTTACTTTGGTTGCAACCCAAACCATTACATCAATTGCCCATGCCATAGGATGAAGTGTTATCCAATCTAAATTGATTGGCATCAATAATAAAGATGCAACGCCAAATGGCATGATAATGAAATTTGTAAGTGGGATAGCAAACAAATTAGTAATCAGGCTATAAGTTGAAAATTGATTGAAATGATAAATTACAAAAGGAGTAGTGGCACTTCCTGCAAGCAGCGTGGAGATGACTATGCCAAGTACGTATCCACCAAATTTTGAGGTATATGCTTTCAATAAGTTGGCAGTTGCTGCATACCCAGCTATCAAAGAAATGCAGGCAGCAAAGGACATTTGTAGGCTAGGAGTAAATAGGTTTTCTGGAGTAAATAAAAGTATAATTATTGCAGCAGTTGCAACTGAGCGCATAGGGTTTGATTTGCGGTCAATGATAATTGCAAAAAGAGTAAGGGAAGACATAATAAATGCCCGTTGTGCAGAAATAGGCGCACCTGCGATAATCAAATAAAAAAAGCTCCCCAAAATTCCTATGGCTGCAGCAATTTTTTTAAGATCATAATGGTTTGCCATATAGGGTATTCTTGCAAGCAAAAATCGGAAGCTGAAAAAGATGAGCCCAACAATAATCACAACGTGCAATCCGGAAATCGCAATTATATGGGCGATACCTGATATGCGGATCATACTTAATTCTTGTGCTGGAATTTTAGAAGTATCTCCAATTAGCAAAGCTAATGCTATACTTGCGCTGGTTGCATCAATTCTAGATTCTATTCTTTTGCCTATTTGATTGCGGAAGGCATTAATGTGCTTGCTAATATTGCTTAAGTTATTAGAGCTGATAAGTCTCGGTCTACTTGTTGCATAGCCAATTGCACCTATCTCCTTAAAGTAGGTATATTCTGCAAAGTTAAAGCCGCCAATAAAGCTTGGATATGGTGGTGGCATTAGTGTGGCTTTGAACTGTACCCTATCACCAATTGTAAACCCAGAAATATCTGATTTAAGTGCTATCCTAACATATTTGGGTGTGTTTTGTTTTTCCAAATCTTCTATTTCTAAAGTATCTAAAAGGAATTTTCTAGCATCTGGCGTATCTATTATTTGGGCAATTGTTCCAGTTACTTCTACATATTCAAGTTGTTCTTTAATTCTTGGAGAGTCGATGCTAAGTACTCTGAACTCGCACGCCAAAAAGCCAAGTGCAATTATGCAAAGAGCAATAGATGAGCGCATAAGGATTAAGTTATTTCTACATAAATAAGCAAATAGGGCAGCAATTAAAAATGGCAAAAAGCAAGAGAGTAAGCTCGGGTCTGATGGCAGATGAAAGAAAATTACAATTCCTATGCCGATGAAAATAGGCGAGAGCAGGTATATCTCTTCTAATTCTAATTCAAGTAATTCTTTTATATTTTGCAATATTTTCATTAATAACGCTCATTGCTAAAGATTTATACCTTTTAGCTTGTTCTTGGAAATTATGCCAATGAGAATTTTCAAAGTTATGGGTGGCGCGCCAACTTTTTTCGATGCCTGAATAATAGATAGCGCGACGTTGCCATTTTTGTGGGCCATATTCTGGCATGGCATCGCCGCCTAACTCTTGGTAAGCTTTCTTATATTGTTTAATACGCTCTTTCATACTTAATTTGAAATCTGGTATATATATTTTTGCTCTCCCAAAAATGGGTTTTAAAATGCTTATCAATTTTGACTTTTTCTCTTTAATTTCTTTTTCGCTATTTTTTAGTAGGCGTGTGTAAAATTCTAATAGATCGCAAGCAGCATCTAAAAACCGTAAATTATTATTTATGGTTTTGTTGGTTCTAATATCTATCCATTTTACCGCTACTAAATCGGGTAGTTCCAAATAATATATGTGCCCATAGCTGGGGATATTAGAGATTGGGGTATTATATGGATGGTTATGGCCTATAAAATCTTGATGTGCATAGGTATCAGCAAATACATGAGAGGCTATGCCTATCATGTATAAGTTATTAGTTGCCAAAGCTCTGGCAAATATACTGCGAGCTATTGGAGTATTTGGTTTTGTTACCCAAAAGTTTTCATATCCACCTTGAGGCTGGAAATGAAAGGTAGTATAAATATCATCCAATTCTTTATCTGGTAGATTAAGGTTAAGAGTCTGAGTAATGATATTGCGGTAGATCCTGTCTTCTAATTGTACAGCAATTGATTTGCAATTATCATCTACAAACTGTGAACTGCTAGCGATTATGCAAGATTCTTGGGCACTAAAGCCAGCAAGCCGGGAAACTATCGCATTTACATGATAGTGAAATTCTGCATCCATGATATTTTCCTAAATTTTGCAGGCAATTTTAAACCACTCGAACAGCGATATGGAAGTTATAAGGAAAACTTTATTGTATCTTTTGAGCTCTGATGTCAATTTTATTAAAAGATCTTGAAAATTAATTGAAATACATTTAATGTTTGGTTTAAATATTGTAATTAATTAATATATATGAGCAACTTACATATAATAGATATTTCTGTTATAGTTCTATATTTGTTTCTATGCCTAGTAATAGGGCTTTACAAGGCCAACACTATTAAGACTATACGTGAGTATACCTTGGGTAGCGGTCAGATTTCTACTACGGTTCTATTTTTTACTGTATTCGCGACTCATATAGGCGCAGGCTCTACTGTTGGCACAATTGAAAAGCTACATACTATGGGACTAATATTTGCTGTTGCAGTTTTAGCGGAGCCCTTACTTTGGCTTATCACTGCTAAAGTATTTGCTAAGAATATTGGGCTATTTAGAGAGGCTGGATGTATGTCTATTAGGACATCATGGAATATTTATATGGCAAACCTGGTAAATGGATAACCAATGTATTAGCGATATTTTTCTCGATAGGTGTAATTGCTATCCAAGTGGGAGCCATTGGCTATTTATTTAATTACTTCTTAGGTATTACGCACTCATTAGGCGTGCTAATAGGATTTGGTGTACTGGTTATATTATTCTATGCTGGGTGGAATTAGAGCTGTAGCAATTACAGATGCTTTCCAAGGTGTTGTTTTATTAGTTGCGATTCCTATTGCGTGTACTATAGCTTTCCATGATATCGGTGGTTATGACAGGATGATAGAGGAGTTACCTGCAACACATCTGCCCATAGATCTTACGTGGAGTAATATGTTGTTATACTAAGTTGCGTTCAAGATAATAAATAGTATACTGTAATATAGAATTGCATTACAGGTACTAAATATGCTTACGTTCAATGAAATTAGCAGATGC